>NZ_CBCRZX010000003.1:42305-101111 GCF_965137155.1 Stackebrandtia soli | reverse complement strand
GTCGTGATCTCGACGCCGACGATCGACCCGTCAGAAGGACTCCGGAGGGCGGTACGAACCCCACACGGCCCGCAATGCGTCGCTGACCTCACCGACGGTCGCGAGCGCCGCGAGCGCCCGCTTGGCGGGATACAGGACGTTCTCGCTGCCCTCGGCGGCTCGCCGGACGGCGTCGAGCGCGGCCGTCACCTCGGCGTTGTCGCGCTTGGCGCGCAGGTTCTCCAGGCGGTCGCGTTGATCCTGTTCGATGCTCGGGTCGACCCGGAGCGGCGTGTAAGGCTCCTCGACATCCACAGTGAACCTGTTGACGCCGACGACGACGCGCTCACCGCTGTCGATCTGTTGGGACGTGAGGTAGGCGGCCTGCTCGATCTCGCTCTTCTGGAACCCGGCTTCGATGGCCTGAACGGCCGAGCCGTACGAGAAGACCCGCTCGATGAGGGTGTTCGCCTCGGCCTCGATCTCGTCGGTCATCGCCTCGATCACATAGGAACCGGCGAAGGGGTCGACGGTGGCGGTCACGTCGGTCTCGTACGCGAGGACCTGCTGGGTGCGCAGGGCGAGCCGCGCCGCCTTCTCCGTGGGGAGCGCGATGGCCTCGTCGAAGGAGTTGGTGTGCAGGGACTGCGTGCCCCCGAGGACCGCTCCGAGTCCTTGGACGGCGACGCGGACGAGGTTGACCTCGGGTTGTTGGGCGGTGAGTTGGACGCCCGCCGTCTGGGTGTGGAAACGCAACATCAGCGACTTGGGGTTCTTCGCGCCGAACTCGTCGCGCATGACGCGCGCCCAGATCCGGCGGGCCGCGCGGAACTTCGCGACCTCTTCGAGGAAGGTCGTGCGAGCGACGAAGAAGAACGAGAGCCGGGGCGCGAACTCGTCGACGTCGAGACCGGAGTCGATCGCGGCGCGCACGTATTCGATGCCGTCGGCGAGGGTGAAGGCGATCTCCTGAACGGGGGTCGCGCCCGCCTCCGCCATGTGATAGCCCGAGATGGAGATCGTGTTCCACTTCGGAATCTCGGTGCGGCAGTAGGCGAAGGTGTCGGCGACCAGGCGAAGCGACGGCGCGGGCGGGAAGATGTAGGTGCCGCGCGCGATGTACTCCTTCAGGATGTCGTTCTGGATCGTGCCGGTCAGAGCCGCCGAATCGACGCCCTGTTCCTCGGCGACGAGCTGGTAGAGCAGCAACAGCAGCGACGCGGGCGCGTTGATCGTCATCGACGTCGAGACCTTGTCGAGCGGAATGCCCGAGAACAGCGTCCGCATGTCCTCAAGGGAGTCGATGGCGACGCCGACCTTGCCGACCTCGCCGTGCGCGATGGCGGCGTCGGAGTCGTAGCCCATCTGCGTCGGCAGGTCGAAGGCGACGGAAAGGCCCATCGTGCCCGCCTCGAGCAGCTGGTGGTAGCGACGGTTCGACTCGGTCGCGGTGCCGAACCCGGCGTACTGGCGCATCGTCCACGGCCGCGTCGTGTACATCGTCGGGTACGGCCCGCGCGTGTACGGATACGAGCCGGGGACACCGAGACGATCGGCGAGACCGTCGGCCACGTCCTCGGGGCCGTAGACGGGGGTGATCGCGAAACCGGACTCGCTGCGACGCTCAGACATGAACCGATCTTAAGTACGAAGCGGTGGGGATGGACGCAAAGGTCGACCGTGGCGGACGTCACCGCAGGCCGTGGCGGTGCACGGAGCGGGAAAGCCGCCACACCATCGCGAATGTCACGAATCGGAGCGCACGGTCACGCGTACGGGAAGTGAAACGCGGTCCCCGGAGTCGTCGAAGTTGCGGCGACGCGCCACACTAGGACGGTTGAAGGAGGCCCCCAAGTGACGTTCCCGCCCGATGCCGCCACCGCCCAGGGGCGGCCTTTCCATGAACAGGCCAGGCCTGGAACGGTGCTCGCCGACCGCTACGAGTTGACCGAGCGCGTCGGTGATGGCGGACACGGCACCGTCTGGCGCGCGCACGACCGGCTGCTACGCCGTGACGTCGCCGTCAAAGAGGTGACGTTGCCGCCCGAGCTCCCCCCGGACGAGCGACAGCAACGCTGTGAACGAACCTTGCGCGAGGCGCAGGCCGCCGCCAGCCTGTCCCACCCGTCGGTGGTGCGCGTGTTCGACGTCATCAACGAGGGCGGCCGCCCGTGGATCGTCATGGAGCTGTTGGAGGCGCGCAGCCTCGCGACGATCATCTCGTCCAGCGGTCCCATGCCCGCGCGAGTCGTCGCGAAGATCGGGCTGGCCCTGACGGGCGCGCTCGAGGCGGCGCACGCGGCAGGGATCCTGCACCGGGACGTCAAGCCCGGCAACGTTCTCATCAGTTCCGACGGGCGTTGCGTGCTCTCGGACTTCGGTGCCGCGGCGGGCACGGCGGGGACCGGCCACACCGCGCCGGGCATGGTGCTCGGTTCCGCGCACTACATCGCGCCGGAACGTGCCATCGGCGGGCAGGCGGAACCGGCGAGCGACCTGTTCTCCCTCGGCGTGACGCTGTACGCGGCTCTCGAGGGCCGTCCGCCCTTCGACCGCGGTGACACCACCGCGACGATGCAGGCGGTCGTCCACGACCAGCCTGAGGCTCCCCGGCACGCGGGAGTGCTGACGCCGCTTCTGGGCGGGCTCCTGGAGAAGGACCCGACGAAGCGGTACACGACCGCGACGACGCGCAACACGTTGACGGCGTTGCTGTCCGGGCCGCTCAGCGACGACCCGTCCGCGCCGCCGGTGTCCGGTGGCCCGGTCTCGGGCGGACCGATCTCGGGCATTCCGTCGTCGGCGGGGGCCTACGGTGCCCCGCCGCAACCGGCCATCCCACCCGGAGCCACCCAACTGCTCCCGCATCAGCAGCCTCCCGCGCGGGTCGACCCGATGACGGGCGCCCCGTACGGCCCGTCGAATCGGCAACCCGAACCGGCGCCGTTCACCCCTCCAGGGCAGTACGGTCCGGCCGACGGCTACGGTCCGTCGGGCCCCGGTGGTCCGGGCGGCTACGCCAGCACCGGATACGCCGAGCGTCCCGAACCGAAGAAGAGCAAGGTGGGCGTCCTACTCGGCGCCGGCATCGGCGTCGTCGTCCTCGCGCTGATCACCATCCTCGGCATCAACATGTTCTCGGGTCCGAACGAACCTCCGACGGATCCCGACGACACGGCGACCAACGAGCAGGAACCGGAGCACAGCCCGGAGTTCGAGGCCGAGAAGTACGTCGACCCGGCGGGCAAGTTCAACGTGATGGTCCCGAAGGGTTGGAAGGCCGCCGTCAACGGCAAGACCGACATCTCCGACCCGGAGGACGGCTCGGTGTGGCTTCGCTTCAACGTCACCAAGGAGACCGCGCCGAAGAACGCCCTCGTCAGCGGTGGCAAGTGGCTCAAGAAGCACGACTTCAAGGAATACGAGCAGGTCGGGCTGACGGAGATCACCATCGCCGGAATGGACGGTTGGATGCTCGAATACAAGGGCGTCAACAAACAGGACGTCCTGCGGCACGGAATGTGGGCGATCGTCACCGACGGCGAGGTCGGGTACCACGTGTACATGTCCGTACCGGACGCGAAGTTCGCCGAATGCAAGCCGTACTTCGACACGGCGGCCGCGACCTTCGCCGTCGGCGAGTGACGGCCGCGACACCCTGAACTCCCTGGTGGGGCCGCCTTNGGGCGGCCCCCCACACCCGTTTCGGGTCCCGGGCGCGGACGGGCCGCCCGAAGATCGGGGTCGGTCCACGCGGGTCCCGCCGCCGAACATCGGTCCATATCGGATCCATCCGGGGCGCGGGATCGCACCGCCTTCCATTCCGCGACCGGCGGCACCATTGTGGGAGGATCGACCCCATGTCTGAGTCGACCGCCGCCGAGAACCCGTCCCTGAGCACCTTGCGGGCCACAGTCCTGCAATGGATCACCGACGACCCGGACCCCGCCAGCCGAGACGAGCTCTACCGGCTCCTCGACGCGCTGCCCCGCAGCACCACCGAGCTCACCGAGCGCTTCGGCGGACGTCTCGCGTTCGGCACCGCGGGGTTGCGCGGGCCCGTCCGCGCCGGTCCGATGGGGATGAACCGCGCCGTCGTGCGCGCCGCGGCGGCGGGTCTATCCGGGTGGCTCGACGACAAGGGCGCCGTCGGCCCCGTCGTCATCGGCTTCGACGCCCGGCACGGCTCCACCGACTTCGCCGAGGAGACCGCGCGAGTCGTCACCGGCACCGGTCGCGACGCCCTCATTCTGCCCCGGCCGCTCCCCACTCCGGTGCTCGCTCACGCCGTCCGCGCGCTCGGCGCGGCGGCGGGCGTCATGGTGACCGCCAGCCACAACCCGCCCGCCGACAACGGATACAAGGTGTACCTCGGCAAGGAGCTCGGCGGAGTCGACGGCGCGGGCGCGCAGATCGTCTCCCCCGTCGACCGCGAGATCGAGGCGCGCATGGACGCACTCGGGCCCCTCACGGAGATTCCGCTCGGCGCCGCTCCCACGGTCATCGGCGAGGAACTGATCGAGTCGTACCTGACCGGTGTAGCCGGGGTCGTCGACCCCGACCACCCCAAGGAACTGTCCACTGTCGCCACCCCAATGCACGGTGTCGGCGGCGCGGTCCTGCTGGCGGCGATGGACCGGGCGGGCTTCGCCCCCGCGACGCTCGTACCGGAGCAGGCCGAGCCGGACCCGGACTTCCCGACCGTCGCCTTCCCGAACCCCGAGGAGCCCGGCGCGATGGACCTGCTGCTGGCCCTCGCTCGAAGCGCCGACGCGGACCTGGCGATCGCGCTCGACCCCGACGCCGACCGTTGCGCGGTCGCCATTCCCACCGCGGACGGACGATGGCGGGCGCTGCGCGGCGACGAACTGGGCGTGCTGCTGGCCGACCACCTGATCCGATCGGGACGCGGCGGGACGTACGCGACGACGATCGTGTCGTCGACGATGCTGCGCCGCGTCTGTGAGGCTCGCGGCGTCGACTACGCGGAGACGCTCACCGGTTTCAAGTGGATCGTCCGAGCCGCGGCCGATCTGGCCTTCGGTTACGAGGAGGCGATCGGATACTGCGTCGCTCCCGATCACGTTCGCGACAAGGACGGAGTCAGCGCGGCATTGCTTGCCTGTGAGCTCGCCGCCGGGCTCAAGGCGGAGATGCACACGCTCGGAGACAGGCTCGACAAACTGGCTCGCGAGTTCGGTGTGCACGCGACCGACCAGCTGTCGATCAGGGTGGAAGACCTGCGCGAGATCTCCGACGCCATGGCGCGGCTCCGGTCCGACCTGCCGACGTCGCTCCTCGACGACCCGGTGGTCGAGCACACCGATCTGCTACCGCACGCGGACGTCGTGACTCTCCACACCGAACACGCCCGCGTGGTCGTCCGGCCGTCCGGCACCGAGCCGAAGCTGAAGGCGTACCTCGAGGTGGTCGAGCACGTCACGAACGACGCCGACGGCGACGACATCACCGCCGCCCGCGACCGGGCCCGTGCCTCGCTCGCCGCGCTACGGACCGAGATCGGCGCGGCGCTCGGTCTCTAGACCGAGAACCCCTCGGTTCGCTTGGTTGGTTAAACGTCCCGCTTGGTTGGGCAAATGTTCAAAACACGCCTGTTTTCGCAATTTGCCCAACCAAGCGGAACTTTTGCCCAACCAAGCGGATTCAGGGCCACCGTTTACTTCGGGTCGAGTGACGACGACGATCATCCGGCCATGCTGACAGGATGACGGGATGGAGCCCGAAGAGGAAGTGATCCCGGTCCTGCGGGTGAAGGACGCCGTGATCGCCGTCGACTGGTACTCACGGTCGGGTTTGTCAAGCAGTGGGAGCACCATTTCGAGCCGGGTCTACCCGCGTTCGTCGAGGTCGCGCGCGGGCGAATGCGGCTGTTCCTGTCGGAACACACCGGCGACGCGCGACCGGACACATTGGTGTATCTGAGGGTTGCCGATGTCGATTCGATGGCAGCCGCCTTCGGAGTGCCCGTGGAGGAGGCTCCGTGGGCACGGGAGACGGAGCTGCGTGATCCCGACGGCAATCGGCTGCGCATCGGGACCCCGAGGGCCTGACTGGCGGGCCCACGTCGCGATGACGGCGACACGGCGACGGTGGCCGGCGCGACCAGTTCGATGGCCGCCAGTGCTGCAAGAGTCCCCGTGGCACGGGACCCCGGTTCGCCTACCTCGCACCACAATGGGGGGACGCCCGTTAGAACGACGGGTGATTCGGATCGGCGTGGCCGAGGAAGCGACCGGCGTCCGGGGCGCCCTCGGTCTCCCGGCCGACACGACCCCGCAGATCCTCCACCTCGCCTCGAGTCAGCCTGATCCGTCGCAGCACACGCAGGTCCTCGGAAGAGCGGTAGTAGCGAAATGCCGAGGTCGGGGTGCCCCAGTCCGGGCCGTAGGTGTCGCGCAGGAACGCCTCCGGCCGGCGCGGAACCGCCACCTCTACCCCCCGAATCGTCCGCGAGTCGCACGGCTCGAAATCGGCGGGTGTCAAGTTGTGCGCCGCGAAGGACCAACAACGTCCCTTATGGAACCATACGGGGTTGACGTCGATTCCGACGCCGTCGATGCCGAGATGGAACGGCCTTCCGTCTATGGCCAGGCGAACGTCGAAGCCCGCCTCGATCGCACCGAGCATCACGTCCATGATCTCCCCGCGTACCGCCATCGGATCGCTTTCACGGCAGAGGAACGCGACGTCGAAGTCGTCGTCACCGCGGATGATCGCGCCGTCGCGCCACACGCCCAGCAGCGTCCCGTACACCGCGAAAAGTTCACGCCCAAACCGCTCACGGAACACCGAACGCGCCGCCTCGTACGCCCCCAGCCACGCCGCTTCGAGCCGCCCGTCACCGCTCCCGGGCGGAGACAGTCGGCCCTTCTTGTTGACCGCGTATCCCTCGTCCAGCAGACGACCGAGCTTCCCCGCGCCTCCCGGCACCTCCACGGTGAACGACGCGCCTCCCTCGGTGTTCAGTAGCGCAGTCTCACCACAGCGGACGGTCAACCGGGACGTGGACGGGAACAGTTCGAGGACCGGGTGCAGGACCGTCCAACCGAAGCCCGGAAGCGCGCGCCCCTCGTCCACCGGCAACGTCTTCAGCGGGACGCCGTCACATTCGACGACGACCTCACGCGGGCCGTCCGGCAGCACGAAGCCCTGAATGGACAGTCCATGGTCCCCGATCGTCGCGGCGACGAATCCGGCGATGATCTCCTCCCCGTCCGCGTCGGCGCGCACCGACCGGTCGACGCGCGAGTCGACGGTCTCCCGGTCCTCACCCAGCCGGTGGCTCACGTAGTCGAGACGGAAGCGCCACGCCAGGTTCGCCCGGTGGGTCCATGCCGCGTCGACCTGGCGCAGTCCGTCGAGGGCCCGCGTGTAACGCTCGGCGGCGTCGACCGCCCGTCCATCGCGTTCGTACAGCGTCCCCAACATGAACAGGTCACGCACCCGCGACGGGGCCGCCGACACGACACGGTTCAGCGCGCCGACCGCCATGTCGAACCATTCACGTCGCTCCTCGGCGGTCGATAGAACGTATTCGCCGTCCTCGTATGCGAACGGGACTTCGGCGGCACGCGCGGCGATCGCCGCCAAGCCCGTCCGATACCCGAGGTCGCCGGGCTGCGACTCGGTCAGTTCCCGGCTCAGTCGCAACGCGCCGTGCCAGTCCCCCACTTCGCCGAGCGCGTTCGCGAGCCATCGTGCCAAGCGATCGCTGGCGGGGAAATGCGCTCTCGCCGCGCGAGCGACGGCGATCGCGCCGTGGGTGTCGCCGGAGCGTTCCAGGGCCATCGTGAGGAACCGCATCACGTCCACGTTCGAGGGTTCGAGCCGGAGCGCGCGGCGATAGTCCTCCGCGGCCTCGGCCCAGTCGCCGAGGCGGCCCGAGAGAGCCGCGCGCCGACGAAGACAGTCGGCGAGATCCCGGTTGCTGAGCCGCGCGCCGACCCGGATCGCTCGACTGTAGACGTCGACGGCTCCCGAGAGGTCGTAGAGTTTCTGGCGGGCCTCGGCGGAACGTCGGACGGCGACCATGTTGCTCGGATCGAGCGCTAGCGCCGTGCGATAACACTTCTCCGCGATGCGACCGGCTCTGAACCGATGCCATGCGCCGCCGAGGCGACGCATGGCGTGACTGACGGCGCGACGGGGCCGGCCCCTCATCGATTACTCCCAGAAGACGGCGCTGACGACGCGCGCGGTTGCCTCGCCGTCATCCCATGGGCAGAAGCGATTGACGAAACGCTTGTACTCCTCGGCGTGGTTGGCGTGCAGGGCCTGCGCATTGTGGACGGCTCGAGCGAGATCCGCCTCGTTGTCGAGGATGGGGCCCGGCACGGTGGACTCGTAGTCAAAGTAGAAGTCACGCAGGATGTCACGGTAGTTGTCGAGGTCGTACGCGTAGAACAGCATGGGCCGCCCGGTGTTGGCGAAGTCGCACATGATCGTCGAGTAGTCGGTGACGAGGATGTCCGTCGCCAGCAGGAGATCCTGAGCGTCAGGGTAATCGGTGGCGTCAATGACGCCGCTTGACACGCCGAGCCGGTCGGCGATGTTGGCGTGGCCGCGGAATACCAGGACGTGGTCGTCCCCGAGTCGGTCGGCGATCTCGGCGAGGTCGACGCGCAGGTCGAGCTGGTAGCGACCACCGCGATGCGCGTTGTCACGCCACGTCGGCGCGTACAGCACGATGGTGCGGCCGTCGTCGACACCGAGCCGCTCCCGGACGAGCGCCGCGCGGTCGGCGACATCCGGCGCGCGGAAGACGTCGTTGCGGGGCGCCCCGGTGTCGAGAGTGACACCGTTGTAGGAGAAGGCTCGCTCCAGAATCGACGAGGCGAAGGGGCCGGGCGCCACCAGGTAGTCCCACTGTGCCGACTCGGTCGCGATGGTGTCCTTGTAACCCTGGTTGGCGAACGCGATCCGGTCGATGTCGAGCCCGATCTTCTTCGTTCCGACGCCGTGCCAGGTCTGGACGACGGTCTGGCCCGCGGACTTGGCGAACACCGGCGGCAGGTGGCCGTTCGTGACGATGTACCGCGATGTGGCGAGAGCCTCGTAGTAACGGGCGCTGCGGTACGGGACGGCGGTGGCCCCGGCGGGGACGGTGAACTGCTGGTCTCGGACCACCCACAGGTGTTCGAGGTCGTCGCGGTGTTCCATAACAGACTCGAAGACGCGGGCCGGGCTGTCGGAGTACTGCTTTCCGAGGTAGGACTCGTAAAGGACGGCGGGCCGGATCGGGCCGCGCGCGCTCGGGTAGTACTCGGTGCGCAGCCAGTATTGGTTGGCGGTGCCCGTCTCGGTGACGTCGAGGTCGGAGCCGACGTCGATGACGAGGTTGCGGCCCTTGACATCGGTGACGGTGTACCGGCGGTCGGCATGGGTCGTGTCGATCGGAAGGCCGGTCGTCTCGGCGTTGTCGACGGTGACGGGGACGTCCCCGTCGGCGGTGATCAGCCGCACGTCCCACACACCGGCGCGGATGGGAACGGTGTCGCCGAAGCGGTCGAGGGTCGACAGCGGGAGGACGGCGGTGAGCCGGTCGCCGTCGACGGTGACGTCGAAGCGGTGCTGTTCGGTGCGTCGACGGGCGGAGAGGAGCAGCGCCCGCGCCCGCTCGATGTGTTCATAGTGGATCGTCATAGTGACGGTCGCGTCGGCTTCGACGGCGACGTCGGCGAGGCTCGCCAGCGCGGGTCCGTGCCGGAGTCGGGCGCCCGCGTTGGGGCCGCGCCAGACCCGCAGCTCGTGGGCGCCGACGGACAGTGGCTTCGTGACGTGGTCCGGCGCGGTGAGCAGTCGCCGAGCGGGTGCGTCGGCGCCGGGTTTGAGGAACAGTTCCCAGTTCGCCGGCGGCGTGTCCGCGTCGGTTTCGGGTGGTTCGCCTGGCGCGTAGACCGCGGCGAGGTCGATATGGCAGACGGCGCCGTCGCAGTCGCGGGACACCGGCAGCGCCGTGTACTTCTTGCGGTTGCGCTTGCGCAGTTGGATCTCGGCTTCGGCTGATAGCGGCTCGGGTGTGTCGAGGCGCAGAGCGAGTTGGTCGCCGTCGACTTCGGCGCTGGACAGTAGTGCCGGTTCCAATTGGGATCCGCAGCGCAGTTCGCCGCCCTCCCACCAGAGGCGGAACCACCAGCCACCGCCGAGCGGGGTCTGGAGGGGGCGCTGCGCCGGGCCCGGCAACGGCCGGGTGACGGGGCCGCTGCGGGTGATGGGGCCGCATCCGGCGGCGATCATCACGCGCCAGGTGCGTTTGCTCCAGCGCCATGCGCGGCGGAGGCGACGGAGCGGGATCGAGGCGGTGAAGCCGGTCGCGGCGCAGTCGCGGGCGGGCGGCGTGGCGAGCGCGTCGGCGAGGGGTTCGACGCGGGGCGTCATCTTCGCGTCGATCCAGGTGCCGTCGCTCTCGAGCCAGATCCGGGCCGGTTCACCGGTGACCCCGGAACCGTGCAAGCGATCGATGTAGGCCCACCCGTCGATTTCGAGGCGGCCCTTGACGAGCCGGACATCGCTGATCCTCGAAACGAGGCCGAGCTCGTCCGCGACGTCGACCACGACGTCGGGAATATCGACGACGCCGGAACGGCGCGCCGGGGCGTCGAGGACGACCGTGTCTCCGGAGACCACGACGGGAGTGAAACGGAGGGTCTTGGCGCGTTTTGCGCGCAGTAGTTCCTCCAGTTCGTACCCGGCGCCCTGGCTGAGGAGGACCAGCGCGAGCCGAGCATCGGCGCTGATGCGGCGAACGGCGTCCCGCGACGCCTCGGACAGGAACCGGGCGGTCGCCGCCGACAGCTCCTTCCGATACGCCTCGTCCACATCGGGGTACAGGTCGACGAATATCCGCAGGTCACGGGACAGGGCGAGCATGTCGTAGTCGGTCTTGAGCTCCTCCCCCGCCGTTTGGGCGATGAAGCGGGAGTTCGACAGCAGCGCCTCGACCCGGTCGTGGATCTGACGGGGGTCGGAACGCCTCGCCTGAGTGATCGACAGGTCGCCCCGATCCCGGACCCGCCACATTGACGACACTATGGACAGAACGTCGACCGCGCCCGCCTGGACGTGCGCGGGAATGATCGTCGGGACGTCCTCGTACAACACGCCGGTCGGGAACTTCAGGTCCGCGTCGCGCCAGAACGACGATCGCCAGACCTTGTTCGGCGCCAGGTGATCCTTGAGCAGATCGTGATCGCGGGTGACGTGCGTCGACAGCCGGGGCGCGTTCATGAGGCCCCGGTACATCGGGGCCTGCCAGGTGCGGCCCGAGTCGAACCGGTGGACGTTTCCGGTCGCGAAGTCCGAGCCGGTCTCGTCGAGGGAGTCGACCATCGCGCGCCAGGCGCCGGACGGGACGACGTCGTCGCTGTCGAGGAACACGAGGTACTCGCCGGAGGCCAGATCGGCCCCGACGTTGCGCGCAGCGCCCAGCCCGGCGTTCTCCTGGGTGATCAACTGGAAGCGCGGGTCCCGGTCGCACCAACGTCGAGCGATCTCGGACGACGTGTCGGTCGAACCGTCGTCGACGAGGATCGCCTCGAAGTTGTCATAGTCGACGGACGCGACCGACTCCAGGCACTCGTCGAGATACCTCTCGACGTTGTAGATCGGGACGATCACGCTCAACCGTGGTTCGCGCGCAGCACCATTCACGACGACCTCCCCAGCGACACCGCACTTGTGCTCTTCACGTCATGGCCGTCCCCCGACGCGGGGCCCGAGGCACCCCTGACGGCACCTCCGAGACGGCACTATCCGATGTGTTCAAAAGACCCGACGGCGACCACACCAGCGACGCGCTTCGAATCCATCGATGACGCCGACAGCTTCCCACCGACAGTACGTGACAATGCGTGGCGACGTATTCGGAAAAGCGTGACTGACGGCCCGACCGCTACGACTCGACGGCCCGACCGGTGATGCGCGCCAACAGCGCCGCGATCGAGGGGCGGCCGATCATCGTGACGACCGTGTCGTCCGTCCCACGGATCGGGGACACGACCTCGCCGTCGGCCCACCGGAACCGCACACCCAGCCGCCACACGCCCCGACCGAGGAACAACCGCGGCGGAGGCAGCTTCGCGGTGAGCAGATAGCCGGTGTCTCCGCGTTCCAACAGCGCCGGAACGTGACGGGTCGTGTCGCCGCCGATCAACGCGACCTCCCCGATCACGCCGTGCGGGAGATTCACCAGATCGCCCCGCACCGTCAGCGTCAGACCGGTGCTCGTGGCCTCCCGCGAGACGAGGACCGCGACCCTGTCGGCGAGCCCGCGCGAAACGTCCAGCCGCAACGCCCCGTCGTCCGCCTCACCCGTACGCACCACCGCCGCGCCGTCGGCCGCCCCGACCAGTCGACTCGACCGCGGCAGGCACAGGCCGCGCACCCGCCGCGTGCCCAACGGCGCGCTCGCCACCACACCCGACACGGCGACCTCGATGTCGAGACGCAACGGACCCGCATCGTCGCGATGCGCGCGCGCGATCGCCGCCACGTCGATCGCCGCCGCGAAACCGGCCCGCGAATAGTCGTAACGACCGTACCCGTGCCGCACCGTCAGGTCCGGTGTGGACGTCCACTCTGCGGGGATTCGCCGCAACAACCCGCCGTCCGCCGACCGCACCAGGACCGTCACGGTCTGATCGGTCGCGTCGAGACAGGGCAGGTACGCGAAACCGGCCAAGCGGAGCACGTCGCCGTCGAGTTGGGCGACCGACATGCCGTGCCGGGGGCTCAGCGAGGCCGTCACGTCGTACAGTTCGTCGGGAAAGTCGGCCCCCGCGCGGAAGTACGGCAGCACGGCGAACACTCGGCCGCTCTCGACGAGGACCTCGGGGGTCGCCTGCGATCGGTACTGGCGAACCAGCTCCCGAACCGCCTCCCCGTCACCCTTCATGACGGCGTGTGCGATGAGTCGGTGCGTCGGCGGCAACGCGGCCATCACCCCCGGCGTCAGCCAGCGCCGCAGAAACGCTCCGGCGGTCTCCGACAACCGGGCTCGCAACGGCTCGTCGGCGTCGAGCCACGAGCCCGCGATCGCCTCCGACACGACCTCCACCTCGACATGGCGGCGGATCAGACGATCCCGGCGTTCCCCCGGCTCGAAATGCTGCGCCAGGAACAGGGCCAGCTTGTCGACCTCCGTGACCGCCTCGGCCGGATCCCCGCCACGGCGCGTCGAACGCGGTCGCGCCCCCGCGACGGCCTCCAAACCAGAGGCGATCGAGACGGTGCGGGCATGAACGAGTGTGTGCGCGACGAACGCCCGCCCGCCGATGACCCGATCGCCCGAACCGAACCGCAGCCCCCAATCCGCAAGGAAACCCCGCCGGAACAGCTTCGACGATCCCAGGTCGTCGTACACCGACGAGTCGAACAGCCCGACCCGTTCACGGTCGGACGGGGGACGGCGGAAACCGCAGTCCTCGCCCGCCGAAACCGGTACGACGACGTCGGCCTTCGTGCGCTCCGCGAGCACGACGAGTCTCGGCAGGTGATCGGGGTGCAGTCGGTCCCCCGGGTCCATGAAGTACAGGTAGCGTCCGCGCGCGTGATCGATGCCGGCGTTCGCGACGGCCGCGCCACCGCCCGGTTGACCGGCGACGACCCGCACACCGCGTCGGGATCGGGCGACGTCCTCGACCATCGACGCGGCGGCTCCGGACGCGACCGCGATGACCTCCAGTTCCCCGGCGTGCAGCCGCTGGTCCAGCACCGACTCGATACCGAGGGGCGACCAGTCGACCGGATCGTCGACCGCGATGATCACGCTCACTACAGGAGGATTCACAAAGGGTGATGCTACTCAACGCCTTGCGATAGATCCATCACCGTGGGTGGCGTCGCGATGGAATGGCGACGGCCGGACACCCATGACGAAGTGCCCGACCGCGCGAAACCTGCTGTGGGCGACCGATGGCGTCAGAAGCGCCGGTACTCGCCGAACTGACGATCGCCGGCGTCACCGAGCCCGGGAACGATGAACGCCGCGTCGTTGAGTCCGATATCGACGGACGCGGTCGTGACCCGCAGCGGCAGACCCGAGGCGCTCAGCTTCTCGACACCGTCCGGGGCGGCGAGCACGCACACGACGTCGATGTCGGTGCAGCCGCGTTCGGCGATCATCTCGCAACAACGGACGAGCGAACCGCCCGTCGCCACCATCGGGTCGAGCACGATCACGTGGCGGCCCGTCAGGTCCTCCGGCAGCGACTCCATGTAGGCGCGCGGCAGGTGCGTCTCCTCGTCACGGGCGAGACCGACGAAACCCATCGTCGCCTCCGGAAGTAGCGCGTGCGCCGCATCGGCCATACCGAGACCGGCCCGCAGGACGGGCACCAGCAACGGCGGGTTCGCCAAGCGGACACCCGTCGTCTCGGTGACGGGCGTCGTGATCGGGAATCGGGTGATCTCGATGTCTCGGGTGGCCTCGTACACGAGCAGGGTCGTCAGCTCGCGCAGAGCGGCCCGGAAGGTGCCCGAGTCGCTGGCGTGGTCGCGCATGACCGTCAGACGGGAAGCGGCGAGGGGGTGATCTACGACGTTTACATCCACGAGCACTCAGCCTACCGCCCGGTCACCTCGACGCGACGGGCACCGAGCCGGGTGCCGTGACCGGGTGTTTCGTTCGTCGCGGTGCGTCGTGGGGCCGTCGAACGACGAAGCGGGCGAGCTGCCCAAACGGGCCTTCAGTAGCGACGCACGGCAGCCTCTAGACTCCCTCGCATGACCTCTCTACTTGCCGCCGACGGGCTCGCCGCCCGGCTGCGGGGCCTCCCCGGCGTCGATCAGGTCGGGTTGGAGCAACGCGCCGCGAGCCTCGCCACCCGGTCGATCAAGACGACCGCCAAGGCGTGGGCCATCGACACCGCGATCCGGATGGTCGACCTGACGACCCTGGAGGGTGCCGACACCCCGGGCAAGGTGCGATCGTTGTGCGCCAAGGCGAAGCGACCCGACCCCAGCTCACCCGACTGCCCGTCCGTCGCGGCCGTGTGCGTGTACCCGTCGATGGTCCCGACCGCCGCCGAAGCGCTCGCCGGATCCGGGGTGCACCTCGCGAGCGTCGCGACGGGCTTCCCGTCCGGTCAAGTTCCGATGGACGTCAAGATCGCCGACACCGAGGCGGCCGTCGCGGCGGGCGCCGACGAGATCGACATGGTGATCAACCGCGGCGCGTTCCTGTCCGGTCGGCTCGACGTCGTGTACGACGAGATCGTCGCGATCAAGCGGGCGTGCGGTGACGCGCACCTGAAGGTGATCCTGGAGACGGGCGAACTCGCGACGTACGACAACGTGCGGGTCGCGTCGTGGCTGGCGATGTACGCGGGCGCCGACTTCATCAAGACCTCCACGGGGAAGGTCGCCCCCGCCGCGACGCTGCCGGTGACCCTGCTGATGCTCCAGGCCGTGCGCGACTTCCGTGACGAGACGGGGCGCGTCATCGGCGTGAAACCCGCCGGCGGAATCCGTACCACAAAGGACGCGATGAAGTACCTCGTCGTCGTGAAGGAGACCGCGGGAGACGACTGGCTGACGCCGGACCTGTTCCGGTTCGGGGCGTCCAGCCTCCTCAACGACCTGCTCATGCAGCGGCAGAAACTGACCACCGGCCACTACTCCGGCCCCGACTACGTGACGGTTGACTGATGTTCGAATACGCACCCGCACCCGAATCCCGCGACATCGTTGACATCAAACCGTCCTACGGCTTGTTCATCAACGGCGAGTTCGTCGACCCCAAGGGTGGTGAGGCGTTCAAGTCCGTCAACCCCGCGACGGAGGAGACCCTCGCCGAGATCGCCGACGCCTCCTCCGAGGACGTGGACGCCGCCGTCGCGGCCGCCCGCCGCGCCTACGACACGGTGTGGGGCCCCATGCCGGGCTCCGAGCGCGCGAAATACCTGTACCGGATCGCGCGGATCATCGCCGAGCGCTCGCGAGAGTTGGCCGTCCTCGAATCGATCGACAATGGCAAGCCCATCAAGGAGACCCGCGATGTGGACCTGCCGCTGGTCGCGGCGCACTTCTTCTACAACGCCGGTTGGGCCGACAAACTCGACCATGCCGGATTCGGCCCGACCCCGCGCCCGCTCGGCGTGGCGGGCCAGGTCATTCCATGGAACTTCCCACTGCTGATGCTGGCGTGGAAGATCGCGCCCGCGCTCGCGTGCGGGAACACGGTCGTGCTGAAACCGGCCGAGACGACGCCCCTGACGGCCCTCGCGTTCGCCGAGATCTGCCAGGAGGCGGACCTGCCGCCGGGCGTCGTCAACATCGTGACGGGCGCGGGTGAGACCGGGCGCGCCGTCGTGTCCCATGGGGACGTCGACAAGGTCGCGTTCACGGGTTCGACGGCGGTGGGTCGTCTCATCGCGAAGGCGGTCGCGGGCACCGGCAAGCGCCTCAGTCTGGAGCTGGGTGGCAAGGCCGCCAACATCGTCTTCGCGGACGCCGCGATCGACCAGGCCGTCGAGGGCATCGTCAACGGGATCTTCTTCAACCAGGGTCACGTGTGCTGCGCCGGTTCGCGGCTGCTCGTCGAGGAGTCGGTCGCCGACGAGGTCCTGACGAAGCTGAAGCGCCGCATCGGAACGCTGCGGCTCGGCGACCCGCTCGACAAGAACACCGACATCGGCGCGATCAACTCCGCCGAGCAGTTGCAGCGCATCCGCGAGCTGACCCGTTCGGGCGCCGACGAGGGCGCGAACATGTGGACGGCCGACTGTCCGCTTCCGGACACCGGCTACTGGTTCGCGCCGACGGTGTTCACCGACGTGCAGCAGTCGCACCGCATCGCGCGCGAGGAGATCTTCGGGCCGGTGCTCTCGGTGCTGACGTTCCGCACGCCCGACGAGGCGATCACGAAGGCGAACAACACGCCGTACGGTCTGAGCGCGGGAGTGTGGACGGAGAAGGGTTCGCGCATCCTGTGGGCGGCCAACCAGCTCAAGGCCGGCGTCGTCTGGGCGAACACGTTCAACAAGTTCGACGCGACGTCACCGTTCGGTGGGTTGAAGGAATCCGGTTACGGCCGTGAGGGTGGCCGCCATGGTTTGGAGGGTTATCTCGATGTCTGATCGGTTGACGGTGCGCAAGACGTACAAGCTGTACATCGGCGGGAAGTTTCCGCGCAGCGAATCGGGGAGGACCTACCAGGTGAACGCGTCGGACGGTGGACTGCTCGCCAACGCCGCCCGGGCGTCCCGAAAGGACGTTCGGGACGCGGTCGGGGCCGCGCGCTCCGCTCAGCGTGGCTGGGCGGGCGCCACGCCCTACCTGCGTGGCCAGATCATCTACCGGATGGCGGAGATGGTGGAGGGACGTCGGGCGCAGTTCGCGAGCGAGATCCGCGACGCGGTCGGGGGCAGCATGAAGGCCGCCGGCGCGCAGGTGGACGCGGCCGTCGACCGCCTGGTCTGGTACGCGGGGTGGACCGACAAGCTCGCGTCCGTCCTGGGCGGGGCGAACCCCGTCGCCGGTCCGTTCTTCAACCTGTCGACGCCGGAACCCGTCGGTGTCGTCGCCATGGTCGCGCCCGACCACGACTGCCTCCTCGGGCTGGTCGACACGATCGCACCGGCGATCGTGTCGGGAAACACCGTCGTCGTCATCGCGTCCGAGTCGCATCCCTTGCCCGCGATCACCTTTGCCGAAGCACTCGCCACATCGGATGTTCCGGGCGGCGTCGTCAACATCCTCAGTGGATACCAGGCGGAACTGGTGCCGTGGCTGGCGTCGCACGCGGATGTCAACACCATCGACCTTTGCGGAGTGACCGACACCGACGTGGCCACCAAGGCCGAGGTCGCGGCAGCGGACACCCTGACACGCGTCGTCCGTCCACAGTCCTTTGACGCGACCCGCGCACCCGGCCTCGACCGGCTGCGGCGTTTCGTCGAGATCAAGACCGTCTGGCACCCGGCCGGAGTGTGAACGTGTCGGTGGAGGCCACGCGTGGCCGAGGAGATCGACACCATAAGCTCTATGCCGACCCTGACCGCTGTATGAGGACATGGAGGCCGCTGTGGGACGGCACAGCCAGGCGCCCGACAAGGACGACAAGTCCACCGACGCCGAGATCGACGCGTTGGACGCTGACGCCAGGACCGCCGAGCGCAGCTCGACCGCCGACCAGTTCTGGCGGCGGGTTCGCGTTGAGCCGGTTGAAATCGCGATGCCGAAGGGCGTCGGACTCACCCTGCGCGCCTATCGCTTGTCCGATGAGGTCGAAGCGGACGAGATCGACGAGGAGTCGGTGGAGGAACCCGAGACCGAGGAGCCCGAGACCCGCGATGAGGACGGGGACGACTCCGACGTAGAGGACGACGAGGACGAAGACGAGGAGTCCGACGACAAGGACGACGACTCGGATTCGAAGGACGACGAAGACGACGAGGAAGAAGAGCTCGTCGAGGAAATCCCGATCTTCTTGAGCCACAAGGGCCGTCTGCCGCTGTTCACAACGGCCGAAGCACTCGTGGAGTTCGTGAAGTCCGACGCTCCGAACGCGCTGCGTTCGATCGACACGTGGGACGAACTCGTCAAGGACATCAAGCCGTCCTACGTCGTGGCGACCGAGGACGACACGTACGAACTCGACCTCGTCGTGAAGAACCTACGCGGCGGCCACGACACGTGGGAACCGGAGCTGCTCGTCAGCGCGGGCGAACTCGCGCGCGACCTCGGCTACGCCCTGCGGCTGCCGACGGTGATGGCGACGCTCTCCGAGGGTTCTCCTCTGGACAGCCTGGACAACACGATGCGGACCATCGCCGATGGCGGCCTGCGGGCCACGTTCGCGAAGCGCAAGGTCCGCAAGATCGGGGAACAGCAGACGTCACTGGCGTGGCGCGGAATCGTCTCGAAGATCAGCGAGAAGGTGGATTGGCGGAAGTAGCGCCTATGCGACATCATCGTTGCTAGCGGTTGTCACACGCGGCGGGTAACGTCGACGTGGCGGCCTGGAAGGAGCTTGGACGCAGTGCGGGTGTTTTGCGGTTTGACGAGTGTTGAAGACGGCGTAGCCGCGGCACTCGTCAATGAGCGCGGTGGGGTTATCGCCACCGCCGAGGTCAGCGACGATCCACATGGCTATGTGGATCTGTGCCGGATGTGGGTACGGCACGTGGATGTGGCGTGTGTGTCGGTCGCCGATGACGGCACGACGGAGGCGCTGCTGCGGCTCGCGGCAGCCGGAGGTCAAGCGACCGGAACAGCCTCCGATGTGGAGGGTGAGCACGGTTTCGACGCGGCTGTCCGCATTGGACGACAGATCGCCTTCGGTCAGCTCGTGTGCGAGCCGGCCGAGAGCGGATACCCGGCGTCGATCGCGCGCCTCGTGTCGTCGATGCACGCGATGGCGCTCAGTCGACACGGTTCCCAACAGGGAATGATCGAGCTGCTGCGCCAATGCCACCCGGCCACACTCATGGCCTGGCCGGATCCGACCTGCAGCACCGCTTTGGAGCTCCTGCGCGTCCTGCCGGACCCAGCGGACACGGCGGGGGACGTCACCGCGACCGAGGTGGCCAAACGGCTGCGCGGTTACGCCGACACCGAGGAACACGGCGAGCTCGTGGACAGCCTCATGACCGCCTCTGCCGAGCACCACCCGGCACCGGACCTGGCTTTGGCCGACGCGATCAGCGCCGCCGCCGACGCCGTCCTCGCGTGCGACAGAGCCAACGACGCCCTCGCCGACGCGGTCAACGAGCACCTGAACCCGCGCCGCAAGCCGGCACCGCGCCCGAAGGCGGCGCCACCGCAGCAGCAGAGCGCCCCGGTCGAGGAAGAGCCGCGCCGACGGGCCAACCCGTCACTCGCCGCGGCGATGGCCGGTTCCACCCGACAGGTACCGCAGCAGCGCGAGGACACGGCACGTCTGTCGCCGCCGCGCGGCATTCCCCGCGAGGACACGTCGCGTCTCTCACCGCCGCATGGCATTCCCCGCGAGGACACGGCACGTCTCTCACCGCCGCGCGGCATTCCCCGCGAGGACACGTCGCACCTGTCGCCGTCGCACGGACTACCGATGCGGGACAAGCCATCCCGGGCCGCTCACGCGGAACCGGTGACCGCTCCGCTGCCTCCGCGCGTCGAGGAGCCGGTGAACCCGCGCACCCCGTCACGAGGGTTCCCGCTCATGCCGGAACCGCCGGCCTTCATGGAGAACGAGTTCTTCACTCCGGCACACCAGCAGCCCGATCTGCCGCTGCCGAACCTGACCGCCGGTGACGCGCTGGACGCCCCGGGGCTTCCCGAGGGGATCGACACCGACGAGGACCTGCTGATCTTCAGCCAGGCCCGATCGGCCTGGTTCAAGGGCCCGACGGCGATCGACGAGACGGAGGACGATTGGACGTCGCCCGCCGACGAGGGTTGGCGTGCCGCCGCAAGCGTCGCGACCAGCAAGAACCCGCCCGAGGACATGACCGGTGTCGGCTTGCCGCGCCGGGTTCCCCAGGCGAACCTCGTTCCGGGCTCCGCGATTCTGTCGGACACGACGCCCGCCCCGATCAACCGGGACGCGCAGACTCTCGCCTCGCACACCTCGGGTTACTTCAAGGGCTGGAGCAGAGCCCGCAGGGAAACGGTCGGTGCCGGCGTCGGTGGAGAGTAGGTGGGGTGACACGTGACAGATCTGGGCGTTTACGAACGTTCATTGAGCATGCTGTTGGCGTCCCTGGTGGCGCGCACCCCAGGCCTGTCGCACGCGGCGCTGGTGAGTGTCGACGGCATGCCACTGGCGATGTCGGCGGGGCTCCCGCGCGAGCGAGCGCTACAGCTGGCCAGTATCGGAGCGGGCCTGTTGTCCATCGGCGATGGTGCCGGTCAGGTCATGCAGACGGGGGTGGCCAACCAGATCATCGTCGAGATGGCCGAGGGTCTGCTCCTGGCGGCGCCGGTCGGGCCACAGATCTGCCTGTCGCTGCTGGCGGTCTCGCAGTGTGGACGTGAGCAGCTCGGCTACGAGATCGGGCACTTCACCTCCCAGGTGCGCCCGCTGTTGGACGAGGCGCTGGCCAACACGGGCCAGTTCCCGATCGTCCGTTAGAACTCGACTTCGAGGAGGGTGTCGGTTTGTGCCGGCACCCTCCTCGATTTCTTGAGATCCTTGGGTACCTGAGGTTCTGGGACCATGCGTCTCTCGATGGGCAGTGGAGTCGGGCGGTGGAGCTCGATGGTTTTCAGTGGCTCGCGGTCCGCGCGTGGTCGTCTCTGCGGCGTGGTGGGGCTCCGTGCCGTCACCGGAATAGCGTGGTCGCGTACGCCGCCCACCAGGCCGAAAGTCACGGGCCACTCGGTCCTCGCCGGGAACCATTGACGTTCAATGGAAGGCACGCGCCCGGTATTCAGAGCGGACGAGCCCGGTTGAGGACCACACGGCCGACCGGGGTGTTTTCGATTTGGCAGGGCGAATGTGCGAATGTGCGTTTCAACCGTGCCCGAGGGCCGAGCCCGTCAAGCCGGGCGACCGGGGCACCGGCCTCCATCGGCGGCCCAAGGCCGCCTTGTGACGATGCGGATCCCATCGGTCGGCACAGCGACTCTCACGATCGGTCCTCTCGGTGCTGCCCTCTCGGCGCCTTGGAAATGAGCAGGCCGTTGGACAAACGTTCGGGCGCAAGGAAACTGCGGACGCGGGTGGCGAGTGGCCCGATTCGCCGTGGAGCGCTATCGGGCGCCCGGACACGTGGGCGTCATATCGGGGTGCCACTCTGCGACGGTCCACCTATGCTGGGCGGGCAGCGGAGCAGAAGTGGACGCTCGCCCGGTGGCGAGGCATCGTGCGAACTCTTCATGACAAGCCCGCGTGGCCACCGTCGACAGCCCCATCGGCTTAAGTTAGGCTTACCTAAGAGACGTCGGGTTGTTCGCTTGGCCGCAGCACGAAGACGACTTCATGATCGGCGAACAGCCGCGTCCGCCACGTGGCGCGAGGACCTCGCCGAGAGTGGTCCGTATTCACCGCCGGCGGCACCCGCCGTCGGCGGTTTACTGCCCCCGAGGAAGACCGTGCCGACACCCCATCACCCCAGCACGCCCGGCGCGCTGATGCGCGACATCGTGTGGCGGAACCGAGTAAGGCTGGCGATCGGCTGGCTACTGCTGTCCCTGCACCAGGCGTGCGAGGCGGCGGTTCCCATCGCCATCGGTGTCACGATCGACGTCGCCGTCGACACCGGCGATCCGATCGCGCTCGCGTGGTGCGTCGGCGGCATCGTCGCGCTGTTCACCGTCCTCGCGTTGGCCTGGCGCTTCGGATCACGCTTCGGTGTCACGGCGATGCAGCACGAGATCCACCGCGTGCGAATGCTCGTCGCGAGTCGCGCACTCGATCCGCGCGGAATCACCAGTGGCAACAACACCGGGGAGACCCTGTCACTCGCCACCTCGGACGCGGAGAAGACGGCACTGATCGTGCGGGCGGTGTCGATGGGAATCGCGGCGACCGTGGCCCTCGTCGTCTCCGCGACGGCGCTGCTACGCATCAACCTGACGCTCGGTCTATCCGTCCTCATCGGAGTGCCATTGCTGCTCGGCGCGCTACAGGCGCTCGCGCCGTGGCTGTCGCGCCGCAGCGCCGACGCCCAGGAGGCGACCGCGAGCGCGACCGGAGTCGCGACGGATCTGGTGACGGGGCTGCGAACCCTGCGCGGGATCGGAGCGACCGACAACGGCGCCGTCCGGTATCGCACCGCGAGCAGGGCCGCGCTGAATCGATCACTCTCGGCCGCGAACTCGGCGGGCGTGTTCCAAGGCGTTACCACCGCCCTCAGTGGACTTTTCCTGGCCGGTATCGCGAGTTTCGCCGGCTGGTTCGCGTTGACGGACCGCATCAGCGTCGGCGAGCTCGTCACGATCGTCGGATTGGCCCAGTTCATCGCCGAACCGATGCAGACGCTCGGCTACTGCGGTCAGATCGCGGCGATCGCCCGGGGTTCGGCCCGCCGCGTCGTCGAGATGCTGAACACGGCGCCGCTGGTCGAGGATCACGGCACCGCCGCGCCGTCGCCGGACGCGCCGACCGTGATCGAGCTGGAGGAGGTCTCGTACCGGGGCCTGTCGAAGCTGAACCTGAGCGTCGGGCGGGACGAAGTGCTCGGCATCGTGTGCCATGACCCGGGAGACGCGGACGCCCTCCTCGCACTGCTCGGGCGCCGGGCCGCGCCGAACGACCACACTGGAGAGATTCGCGTCGGCGGTGTGCCGATCGCCGACATCGACTTGGCGACGTTGCGCGAGTTCGTCCACCTCGAACCACATCAGGCGGACCTGTTCGAAGGCACCCTCGCCGACAACCTCGCCGCTCGGCTGCCCGCCGACGCTCCCGTCGACGCGATAGACCGAGCCGTCAGCGCGGCCGCCGCGACGGACGTCGTCGCCGCGCACCCGGATGGGCTGGAACGACGCTTGACGGACCGAGGCGCGAGCCTGTCCGGCGGGCAGCGGCAACGAATCGGTGTCGCGAGGGCGCTCGTCGCCGCTCCACGGGTCCTCGTGCTGCACGACGCGACGACCGCGATCGACGCCGCCACCGAGGAACGCCTTGCGGAGGGCCTGATCGCGATGCGCGGTCTCGACGACGATGCCGGCCTGGCGACGGTGGCGATCACCTCGTCGCCGGCGCTGCTCGGGAAGGCGCACCGGGTCGTCGTCATCGACGGCGGCAGGATCGTCGCCGATGGTGTCCACAGTGATCTTATTGACCGTGTTGAGTCCTACCGAACGGCGGTCCTGCGATGACACGTCCCGATACCGCGACCGAGGCGCCGTCGGTCCCAACCGGTGAGCTGCTGCCGATCGCCGATCCCGCGCAGACCTGGGCGGTCTTGCGCGGCGAGTTCGCGTCGTCCCGTCTCTCGGTCGTCCTGACCGTGTTGACGGCGACGGCCGCAGCCGCGACGGCGCTCGTCGCCCCATGGATGCTCGGCGTCCTCGTCGACGCGGTCAACGACGGCCAGGACGTCGCGTCGTTGACGAACGTCGTCATCATCCTCGTCGCGGCCGCGCTAGCCGCCGCCGCGCTGACCGGCGTCGGCACCGTGCTCGTCGCCCGCCTCGGCAACACCATCCTCGCGAACCTGCGCGAACGCGTCGTCCACAAGACGATGCACCTGCCGACCGCGACGGCCGAGCGCATCCGCAGCGGAGACCTGCTGTCACGAGTCGGCGATGACGTGTCCGTCGTGTCCGAGGCGATCATCGCGACCGGTCCACAGTTGATCAACTCGCTGCTGACCGTGCTGCTGACCGGTGTCGGACTGTTCGCGTTGGACTGGCGACTCGGACTGGCCGGCCTCATCGCGGTGCCCGCCTACTACCTCTCGCTGCGCTGGTATCTCCCCCGCTCCGGGCCGTTCTACGCGAAGGAACGCGTCGCGATGGGCGAACGGTCCGAGGCGCTCGTCGGTTCGCTGCGCGGGTCCGCGACGGTCACGGCGTACGGACTCACCGAGTCTCATGTCGGCGTGATCGGGCGCCGCTCCGAGGACGCGATGAACCTGTCCCTCGGCGTGTTCCGGCTCTTCACGCGTTTCGCGTCTCGGAACAACCGGGCCGAGTGCGTCGGTCTGGTCACCGTGCTCGTCGTCGGATTCTTCCTCGTCGACGCGAACCTGGTGACGGTCGGCGCGACGACGGCCGCGGCACTGTACTTCCACCGGTTGTTCAACCCGATCGGCGCGCTCGTGTCGAACTTCGACGAGATCCAGTCCGCAGGCGCGAGCCTCGCCCGTCTCGCCGGGGTCACCCTGATGCCGTCGGCGGTGGAACCCACCGAACCGCCGCAGGTTCTCGACGCGGGACTCGCCTTGACCGGGGTCTCGCACCATTACGACGGGCCCACCGTCGTCCGCGACGTCAACATCCGAATCGCCCCCGGCGAGAAGGTGGCCCTCGTCGGCACGTCCGGCGCGGGAAAGACGACGATCGCGGCGATCGCGGCGGGCGTCGTCCTGCCGACGGCGGGAACGGTCCGACTCGGGGGCGCCGAGCTCTCCGCGCTTCCCGACCGCGAGGTCCGTTCCTCGATCGCGCTCATCAGTCAGGAAGTCCACGTCTTCAACGGAACCCTCGCCGAGGACCTTCGGCTCGCGAGACCGGACGCGACGGACGACGACCTGCGCGCGGCTCTCGCGGTCGTCTCGGCCGACGAGTGGACCGCGACCCTGCCCGACGGACTGGAGACTCGCGTCGGCGAGAACGCCCACCGACTCACCGCCGCTCAGGCGCAACAGCTCGCGCTCGCGCGGGTCGTCCTCGCCGATCCCCCCGTGGTGATCCTGGACGAGGCGACGGCGGAAGCCGGAAGCGCCGGGGCCCGACGGCTGGAACAGGCCGCGCTCGCCGCGACCGAGGGCCGGACGACGCTCGTGGTGGCGCACCGATTGACGCAGGCGGAGCAGGCCGACCGCGTCATCGTCGTCGATCAGGGACAGGTCGTCGAGGAGGGCAGCCACGCCGAACTGCTCGCGGCCGCGGGTCCATACCGGGACCTGTGGCGCAGCTGGACGGGCGTCAAGGACTGAACCAGCGGTTGGTCCGTCCTGACCCCCACGTGTCGACTCCGCTTGGTTGGGCAAAAGTTCCGCTTGGTTGGGCAAAAGTTCCGCTTGGTTGGGCAAATTGCGAAAACACGCCTGTTTCCGACATTTGCCCAACCAAGCGGAGCTGTCGAGGTCGGCCCGGAACGGGATCGCCCCCACGCCTTAGCGACACCATTACCATCCATCATGGATTATCGTGCCTCCACGCCCGCGCACGACGAGGTCTCGAGCTTTCCGGGACCGTCACCTATTCACGCTTTTCCATCGCCCCAGCGCATCCAGGACACCTTGCCGGACCGCATGACCGTTCAACGTCAGGTCCCTCAACGATTCGGCGTGGTTTTGCCCCGCAGAGGGTGCCCATGGCCGTATCCTGCGACAAGAACGACACCCGCAAGCCCAGATCGATCGTGACCCAACACGAAGCACCAGCATCACCTCTGTAAGTCCATAAGAGACATAGCTTATCGATGGCCCCACTCGTTAAGCGGCCCACAGGAAAGCGCAATGAGCCGAGAATTTCATGGCACCGTGATGACCGAGTGTCCTCAGTGGCGATACGGCGGTGGCGGCTATCGACGCGTGTTCGCCGACGGCACCTGCCACTATCTGGTCGACGTCGTGGGGGACACGATCACCGCCGTCAACCTCGACACCGACCTCCCCATCGACTGCGACCCGCCCACCTATCGCCCGCCCGAAAGCCTGTGGACGAGCGCCCGCGACCTCGCGACCGCGCTCGCCGGGCTCGGGACGGTACGGCGTTTCCGCAACCCCGGCTGGTGGAACGCGATCGGCGTCGCCATCATCCGGCAGGTCCCCCGCGCGGCGCAGGTCCGCCAGTTGTGCGAGGCGTTCGCGGCCGCGCACGGACGCCGTCTCACCCTTCCCGACGGGACGGAGTACGCCCTGTTCCCCGACGCCGAGACGGTGGCGGCGCTCCCCGAGCGCGGTTTCGCCGATGTCGGGCTCGGTTTCCGATCCGAGCTGCTGGGCACGGCCGCGCGCGCGTATCTCGACAACTCGGCGCGGTGGCGGCGGCTGTCGCCGGGAGCGCTGGTGGACGAGCTTCGTCGCGTGGACGGCCTCGGGGCGTGGTCGGCACACGTAGCGGTCACCGACATCCACGGCGACTTCGGGTACTACCCGTACACGGACCTCGCCATTCAGACCTGGGCACGGAAGGCGGCGCCACGCATGTCGTGGCCCGACGACGAACCGACCTTCACTCGCATGTGGAAGCATCTCGCTGACGGCGAGCTCTCCGGCCTGACCGCGACCATTCTGGCCTGGGGCGCGACCCATCGCATCCGTTGAGGCGGCGGTCGCGGGCGTGATCGTCAGTCCGTCGGGTGGCCGTCGGGTCTGGTGGGGCGGCCCGGGGCCAGCATGACGTAGAGACCCCCGAGAATGAAGCCGCCCCCGGCGAGACCGACGCAGATTCGGCTGCCCACGTTGGTCTCCTTCAGTTCGGCGACATCCTCGCAGCGGTTCGAGTCGGAGTCGCTTTCGGAGGACAGGTCGTAGCAGTAGTCGCTGCCCTTGACCTCGCGTCCGTCGAACTCGTAGGTGTCGGTGACGCTGCTGAAGCCGAACGACAGGACCAGCACGCCGAGGATCACGCCGACGAGCCCGTTCCACGGCGATGAGGTGGATTCCTTCACGGGTGATTCCCGTCGTCGGGGCGCGCCAACGGGTCCGGCCCCGCCGAGGGTCGGTACCGCNGTCGGCCGTAGCCGTCCATCCGGGTAATGGCTTCGACGACCGGAACGAAGGCCGCGGTCTCGATCTCGGACTCCTGAAGCACCAGCGGTGTCCGAGCCGGGATCGTGCCGCAGTCGAAGACGAAGTACGCCAAGGGTTTCGGGCGTTCTCCCTCGGTGGGGTTCCAGTCGAGAACGAGAGGCGCGCCGACCTCGACCGTGAGCCCGACCTCCTCGGTGACTTCCCGAGCCACCGTTTCGTGGGGTGCCTCGCCGGGATCGATGACCCCACCGGGGAAACCCCAGTGCGATTGATAGCTCGCCTTGACGAGCAGGACGCTGCCGTCCTCCGCCGTGATCAGCGCGCCCGTCGACACGAAGACGGTCGGCAACGTCGCGAACCACTCTGCTGGGGGGAGATACGCGTTCATTCCTCGACTGTAGAGGAGAAATCGCTTCTCGGGTGATCCACCGTGGCGCGTCGGAACCTGTTCGGCGGTAGGCGTTCCGGTCAACGAATCGTGCTCGGGTGTCCGCGCCGGAAGCTCCGAGCGAATAGTACAAAGTGGTCATCTCGGTCGGCTACGGCGCGGTCGCGAGCCACTCGGTTCGAAGGAGTCGACGCACGGGCCGATTGACCGGAACAACGCGTCGTGTGAGGTGTTTCCACGTCGGTTCCTCGACGTTCTTCGGGAACCGCTCATCGACGGCTCCGACGCGGCGTACCGGCGCTGCGCCTCGATCAGTGACGAACGGTTCGCGCCGCCGCTCCAATCGGGCCGGCGCGGCTGAATCGGATCTTCCTCCCCGAAACAGTACGAGCAGATCCGGTGTCCACCCGGGCCATCGCTCTCCGGATCGAGGTGGCCGCGGCAGGAGCAGGCGGGCCGTCGGTTCTCGGGGCTGTGGGATCGTCGGGCACGCGTAGCGGTCAGCGTGCGAGCAATTGGCGGACGACGTCGGCGATCAGGTCGAACGGTATCGGCTCGGCCAAGGGGAACGAGATGGTGCCCTTGTCTCCGCGGTAGGGACGCAGTCGCGACTCGATGGCGTCAGGCAGGGTCGGAACGCCGTAGAGGGCGACATGGTGCTTCCACGCCGCGTAGTGCAGCAGCCGTTGTCCGTCCACTGTCACTGTCGGCATGCCGTAGGAGATCGACTCCTCCCCCTCCGGCGCCGCCTCGGCGATGATCTCGCGGACTCGGACCAGCACCCGCTGCGCGGTCGCGCCGAACCGCTCGACGTACTCGTCGACGTTCTCCGGTTTCCTCACCATCTCGGCCGCCTTCCACCACCGTCGGCGCCCCTCGCCGACCATCAGCGACCGTACCGGGCCGGACCGACAATCTCGGGCAACCCGAGGAACGCGCAGCGAATGGTCGCGCCGTCGTCTCACGGAAATGCGAGACGAGGACCCGGCCATGCCCCTGGCGTCCGCGCTCGGGCCGGCGGGACGGACGACGGCCCGGCCGGCTCGACGGCCATCACTCGATTCATGGGCCGCCCCGCGACTCACCGGGGCGATCCGGGTTGTCACAAACCGAGCGCCTGGGCGGCCGCCATCGCGTCGACGGGGATCGTCTGCGGCGACGGCGCCGTCGACACGGCCCAGTCCGGGTCCTTGAGGCCGTGCCCGGTCACGGTGCACACGACCGTCGAACCGCGCTCGATCGCTCCACTGTCGACAGCCTGGAGGAGGCCGGCGACGCTCGCGGCGGACGCGAGCTCCACGAACACGCCCTCGCTCCGCGCCAACAGAAGATACGCGGCGTGGATGTCGCGATCGGTGACGGCGAAGATGTCGCCGCCCGAGGAGTCGCGCGCGTCGAGGGCCTTCGTCCAGCTCGCGGGGTTGCCGATGCGGATCGCGGTCGCGATGGTCTGCGGGTGCTCGACGACCCGCCCGTCCACGATCGGAGCCGACCCGGACGCCTGCACCCCGAACATGCGGGGACGACGCGTGGCGTTGCCCGCCTCGGCGTCCTCCATGTAGCCCATCCAGTAGGCCGTGATGTTCCCCGCGTTGCCCACAGGTAGACAGTGGACGTCGGGGGCGTCGCCGAGCGCCTCGACGATCTCGAACGCGGCGGTCTTCTGCCCCTGCAGGCGGTCCGGGTTGACCGAGTTGACGAGCGACACGGGGTAGTCGAGCGCGAGTTTCGACGCCAACGCGAGGCAGTCGTCGAAGTTTCCGTCGACCTGTAGCAGCTTCGCGCCGTGCACGAGGGCCTGCGCGAGCTTGCCGAGCGCGATCTTTCCTCGCGGAACGAGTACCGCGCAGGTGATCCCGGCGCGCGCGGCGTAGGCGGCGGCCGAGGCCGAGGTGTTGCCGGTCGAGGCACAGATGACGGCCTTGGCGCCGCTCTCGACGGCCTTCGACACGGCGACGGTCATGCCCCGGTCCTTGAAGGATCCCGTCGGATTGGCCCCCTCGACCTTCAGGTGGACGGTGCAACCGGTGCGTTCGGACAGTTCCGGCGCGGGCAGTAGGGGCGTGCCGCCTTCCCGCAAGGTGATGACGGGCGTTTCGGGCGTGACCGGGAGACGGTCGGCGAATTCGGTGATGAGTCCGCGCCAGGCCATGTCACACCTCTCCTTCGACGCGCATGACGCTCGCGACCCGACGTACGGAATCCAGCTTGGACAGTTGATCGACCGTAGTGGACAGTTGAGCGTCCGTCGCCGTGTGCGTGACGGCGACGAGCACGGCCTCGTGACCGCGCCCCGACTGCCGCACGGTTCGCATGCTGACGCCGTGCGCGGCGAACACCGACGCGACCTCGGCGAGGACGCCCGGCTCGTCGTCGACGTCGAGGCTGACGTGGTAGCGGGTCAGCACGTCCCCCATCGGCCGGATCGCGAGGTCGGCGTACACCGTCGGCGGCATCGGGGTCGCCCCCGCGCGCCGGTTCCTCGCCACCGCGACGAGATCGCCGAGAACGGCCGACGCGGTCGGCGCGCCCCCCGCGCCCGCGCCGTAGAACATGAGCCGACCCGCCGCCTCCGCCTCCACGAAAACCGCGTTGTACGCGCCGTTGACGCTCGCCAGCGGATGTTCACGCGGAATCATCGCCGGGTGGACGCGGGCGCTGACGACGTCGCCGTCACGGCTGGCGATGCACAGTGGTTTGACGACGCAGCCCATCTCGGCTGCCGAGGCGATGTCCGCGGCACTGACCTCGGTGATGCCCTCGCGGTAGACGTCGGTGACGGTGACGCGCGTGTGGAACGCCAGCGACGCGAGGATCGCCGCCTTCGCGGCGGCGTCGAAGCCCTCGACGTCGGCGGTCGGATCGGCCTCGGCGTACCCGAGGGCGCTCGCCTCCTCCAGAGCCTCGGCGAAGCCGGCGCCCGTCTCCGTCATGCGGGACAGGATGTAGTTGGTCGTTCCGTTCACGATGGAGATGACGCGGTGAATCGTGTCCCCGTGCAGGGATTCGCGCAAGGGGCGCAGCAACGGAATGGCCCCGGCGACGGCCGCCTCGTAGTACAGGTCGGCGCCACCGTCGACGGCCGCCTGCGCCAAGGCGGAACCGTCCTCCGCCAGCAGGGCCTTGTTCGCGGTGATGACGGCCTTGCCCGCTCGCAACGCGGTCGTGATCCACTCGCGGGCGGGCTCGATGCCGCCCACGACCTCGACGACGATGTCCACGTCATCGCGGTTGACGAGGCCCAGGGCGTCCGTCGTGAACAGTGACGGATCGACCGGCAGGTCGCCTCGATCCCGTCCCCCACGGCGAACAGCGATCCCGGCGATCTCGATCGGTTCCCCGATGCGGGACGTCAGGTCCGTCTCCTGCCGGTGCAGGAGCCGAACCACCTCGGAACCGACGGTGCCGCAACCGATCAAGGCCAGTTTCATTGTCATCCCACATCCAGTCGCAGCAGATCGTCCACTGTCTCTCCTCGGACGATGACCCGCGCGGCGCCGTCGGCGACGGCGATGACGGCGGGTCGGGGCACATGGTTGTAGTTGCTGGCCATGCTGCGGCAGTACGCGCCCGTGCCGGGCACCGCCAGCAGGTCGCCGGGTGCCACGTCCCCCGGGAGAAACTCGTCCCTGACCACGATGTCACCGGACTCGCAATGTTTACCGACAATACGCGCCAACACGGGCGCGGCGTCCGACACCCGCGACGCGAGAGTCGCGGAGTATGACGCGTTGTACAGGGCGGTCCGCATGTTGTCGCTCATACCGCCGTCGACGCTGACGTAGCAGCGAAGCTGACCGGCGTCGAGTTCGACCGGTTTGATCGTGCCCGCCGTGTACAGCGTGAACGTCGTCGGGCCGCAGATCGCCCGGCCCGGTTCGACACTGATGTGCGGCACGTCGATGCCGTACGCGGCGCACTCGTGCTCGACGATCTTGGCGAGCCCGTCGGCGAGGCGCTCGGGCGACTGCGGATCGTCCTGAGTGGTGTAAGCCATGCCGAAGCCGCCGCCGAGACCCAGCTCGGGCAGCGTCACGCTGTTCGTCGCGGCGATACGGTGGTGCAGACCGAGAACGCGCTTCGCCGCGACCTCGAACGCCGTCGTGTCGAAGATCTGCGATCCGATGTGGGAGTGCAGCCCCGCCAGGTCGAGAACGCCCTCCGCGATGATCTGGTCGGCCGCCATCGACGCCTCCGCCAACGAGAGACCGAACTTCTGGTCCTCGTGGGCCGTCGCGATGTACTCGTGGGTGTGCGCCTCGACGCCGACCTTCGTACGGATCAGCACCTTCGGTCGGACGCCGTGCTGGCGCGCCAACACCGTCAACCGACCGATCTCGTCGAAGGAGTCGAGGACGATCCGCCCGACCCCGGCGTCCAACGCAGCCGCCAACTCCACTTCGGACTTGTTGTTGCCGTGGAAGGCGAGGCGCTCGCCGGGCATGCCGACCGCCAACGCGACGGCGAGCTCGCCGCCCGTGCACACGTCGAGATTGACGCCGGACTCGTCGACCCAGCGCGCGACCGCCTTACACAGGAAGGCCTTGCCCGCGTAGTAGACGCTGCCCTGACCGAACCGGTCGAAGAACGCCGACTTGAACGCCGCCAACCGCTCCCGGAAGTCCGTCTCGTCGACGACGTAGATCGGCGTTCCGAACTCCGCGGCCAGATCGACGACGCTGATCCCGCCGACGTTCACGACACCGCCTGCGTCCCGTTCCACCGTGCTGGCCCACAGCTGGGGCAGCAGGTCGTTGACATCCGTCGGCGGCCTCAGCCAGGACGGACCGTGCCCGAAATCGCCGTGCAGCGCCCCCGCTTCGTGTGACCGCATCACATACGCTCCGGAGCGGAGACACCGACGAGCCGGAGGGCGTTGGCGAGGACGACTCGCGTCGCCTCGACCAGCCACAGTCGAGCGGCCGACGTCGCGGTGAACGGGTCGTCGCCCTGCGGCAGAACGCGGCACGCGTCGTAGAACCGGTGGTACGCGCCCGCGAGCTCCTCGGCGTACCGGGCGACACGGTGCGGTTCGCGCAGTTCCGCCGCCGTCGCGACGACCGCGGGGAACTCGGCGAGCTGCTTCAGGACGTCCTTCTCCCGATCATGCGACAGGAGGGCCGGGTCGTAGTCGTCGCCACGCGCGTGGCCGAGCTCGGCGGCGTTGCGCAGCAGCGACGAGATGCGCGCGTGCGCGTACTGGACATAGTAGACAGGGTTCTCGCTGCTGGCCTTCGTCCAAAGGTCGAGGTCCAGGTCGATGTTCGAATCACTCGAGTACCGGGCCAGCGCATACCGTCCGGCGTCGGCTCCGATCGCCTTGACGAGCTCGTCCAGCGTCAGGATCGTGCCGGCGCGCTTGCTCATCCGCATCGCCTCGCCGGCACGGACGAGGTTGACCATCTGCCCGATGAGGATCTCCAGATTGGCGTCCGGGTCGTCCCCGAAACACGCCGCCATCGCCTTCATCCGTCCGATGTAGCCGTGATGGTCGGCGCCCAACATGATGACGCAACGCTCGAACCCGCGCTTGCGCTTGTCGAGGTAGTACGCGCAATCGGCGGCGAAGTACGTCCACCGGCCGTCGGAACGACGCAACACGCGGTCCCTGTCGTCGCCGAAATCGGTCGTGCGCAACCAGACCGCACCGTCCGCCTCGAAGGTGTGGCCCTCCTCGTGGAGCCGCTTCAACGCGGCGTCGAGCTCGCCGCGATCATGCAGGTCCTTCTCGTTGAAGAACACATCGAAGTGGACACCGAACTCGTCGAGAGAGCGCTTGATGTCCGCGAACATCAGGGCGACGCCCTCCTCTCGGAAGACGGCGATCGGGTCGGTCGAGTGCAGCACGTCGAACCGCTCCCCGACGATGCGCTTCGCGATGTCCTGAATGTACTCACCGGCGTAGCCGTCCTCGGGAGTCGGCTCCCCCTGCGCGGCGGCGAACAGCGACTCGGCGAAACGGTCAATCTGCACACCGGCGTCGTTGAAGTAGTACTCGGTCGCGACCTTCGCCCCGGACGCCCGCAGCACCCGCCCGAGCGCGTCGCCGACGGCGGCCCAACGAACGGCCCCGATGTGGATGGGCCCCACCGGATTCGCGGAGACGAACTCCAGGTTGAGGGACTGACCGGACATGGTCTCGTTCTCGCCGTACGCGTCACCGGCGGTGATGATGTCGCGAGCGATCGTGCCGGTCGCCGAGGCGTCGAGGCGAATGTTCAGGAAGCCCGGGCCCGCGATGTCGACGGCGGCGATGCCCGTGACCTCGCGCAGGCGCTCGGATATCAACGTCGCGATCTCGCGCGGCGGTCGACCGACCTTCTTGGCCGTCTGCAACGCGACGGCGGTGGCGTAGTCGCCGTGTTCGGGGTTGCGCGGACGCTCCAGATTCACCCCGGAGGTGAGGGACTGGGGGTCCAGTCCGGCGTCGTCAAACGCGGCCCGCGCGGCCGTCAATACCTTCTCGGCGAGAGTCTCGGGAGTCACGCTGGACATCGTATAGGCCCACCATGTGGGCATCATTCCAATATCGCGTGGTGCCTCGAGCGCGCCCATCGGCGACGGCGCGTTGGCGAGGATTGGCGCGGACGACATATCCTTACCGCGAATGGTTGTCCCGGAATACGATCCGGCTGTCGTGGCCCCCTCGATCAGGATCGTGACAGGTGACCACCGAAACCGGAAGTCCGTTTCTTCCCCGCGCGTGCGCGCCGCGAGTCTCACGGAGCCTTACCTTCTCGCGACGTCGCCACGCTCGGGCCTAGACGGTTGATGTGTGAGGAGTTCCAAGCCCGCGATGACGAACTACGACCCATACAGCCCGTTCGGCTCGCAACAACCGGATAAATCGGACAAAAAACCCGACCAGGATTCGGGGAACTCGGTCGGCGAGCAGTACTCCTTCGACGGCCCGGGCTACCAGCCCGCCCCGCAGGACACGAGCTGGCCGTCGCACCAGACCCCGCACGGCATGTCTCCGACCCAACCGGGTTCGTACCCGCCCCCGCCGCCGAACTACCCGGTGTCGGCGCAACCCGTTACGGGGCAACCGATGTCGGGGCAGCCGATGTCGCCCGGTTGGCAGCATCCGACGTCGCCGACGCAGCAACCGATGATGCCCCCGGCGTACCAGGCGCCGCGCCCACCGCAGAGCGACACGTCGTTCATGTCCGCGGGACGGGTGTGGGCGACCGTCGGCATCGTCGTCGGGATCATCGTCGTCGTGTTCGTGCTGATCTGCGCCCTCGGATGGGCTGGAGCGGCACGGTACTGACGCGTCACCCGACGATTCGGTTCTCCCACGCCCACGCCGCAACCTCGACACGGTTGCGGGCGCCGAGTTTGGCGTGCACTGACTCCATATGCGACTTGACGGTGGACAGGGAGACGAACAACTCGGCGGCGATCTCGTTGTTGGTACGCCCGCGGGCGACCCGTTCCACGACGTCGAGCTCGCGTTCCGTCAACGGCACCGCTCGCGGGGAACGGCGCGGCACAGCCAACTCGCGGAGCAGTCGGACCGTGACCGACGGCGACACCAGGCTGTCGCCCGCCGCCGCGGCGCGGACGGCCTCGATGAGCAGGATCGGCCCGGCGTCCTTCAGAAGGAAGCCGGTGGCGCCGGACCGCAGCGCCCCGTAGACGTATTCGTCCATGTCGAAGGTCGTGACGATGACGATGCGGGCGGGATTCGCGACGTCGGGGCCGGCGAGCATCCGGGTCGCCTCCAGGCCGTCTCTGCGCGGCATCCGGATGTCGAACAGGCACACGTCGGGCGAGGTCGCGTGGACGAGATCCACCGCCTCGACACCGTCGGCGGCCTCCCCGACGACGGTGATGTCGGGTTGGGCGTCGAGGATCATCCGAAAGCCTGTGCGCACCATCTGCTGATCGTCCGCGATGACGACGCGGATCGGGTCGGACACGGTCACCAGTGTTGTCCTTTCTGGACTCTTGGGGCGGGGGCGGCGGTGACGCTCTCTGGCAACCAGGCGACGACCTGCCAACCGCCTTCGGGGCGCGGGCCGGCCTCGAACGAGCCACCCAGGGCCGCGACGCGTTCCGTGAGGCCCATCAACCCGAAACCGCCACCCGTCGCCGACAGCCGACCACGGGTGCCGCCACCGTTGTCCCTGACGGCCACCTCCACACCGCCACCGTGGCGGGCGACGGTGACCGCGACCCCCGTCGCCCCGGACGCGTGCTTGCGGACGTTGGTGAGCGCCTCGACGACGACGCGGAAGACCGTCGCGGCCACCTCCGGCGGCGGCGGAGCCCCGATTACCTCGGGATCGATATATAGCGATGCATTGTCATCCTTCATGTCGAAGTCGCGGACGAGCGCCTCGAGTCGATCCAGATCCCCCACCGGGCGGACCCCAGCACCCCCGTCGTCCTCCCTCAGGACGGCGACGAGACGGCGCATCGACGCGAGCGCCTCGATACCGGAGCGCTCGATGTCGGCGAGCGTTCCGCGGAACGCGGCCGTGTCGCCGTCGGCGATGTACCGAGCGGCCTGTGCCATCACCACCGTGCCCGTCACATGGTGTGCGACGAAATCGTGCAGGTCGCGGGCGATGTCGAGACGCTCGATACGTCGAACGTCGGAGAGGATGCGCGTCCGCTTCGCGTCAGAACTGTACAAATAGGATCCGATTGCGACGGCGACCGTCACTCCGACGAGCAGCATGAACTCGGCGAACAGGACCTGCGGGCGATCGACGGCGGGGCCGCGAGCGGGGATCAGCACGAGCGCGAGGACCAGCAGCGCGACGGTCGCCCGCCCCTGCGGCGCGCTCCACCGGCGTACCGACCACGCCAGCAGGATGAGGACCGCGCCCGCCTCCGGAAGGGAGACGACGAGGTGGGAACGGTCCGGTACGAGGGCCGCCGCGAGAGTGACCAGCAACGAGGCGCCCGCGACGACCAGGCCCCAGCGCGGCAGCAGCGTCTCACCGAAGAACACGATCGCGATCGCGGCCAGCCCGGGCAGCAGGACCACCATCTCGCCCGGATCGGCCCCCAGCCCCATGAGCAGCACCAGACCCGCGAGCACGGCGGCCATGCTCGCGCGGATGATGAATCCACCCACCCGGTGGATGCGGTCACTGGAGATCACCCGCCCACGGTAGCGCCGGAGCCGGGTGCCTCGGCCATCTGACCGAGAGCCGTCGACGACAACCCGTCCACCGACCGATGCGCGACGACGACCAGGCGCGTGATCGTGGGACACATGGAATTCGTCACCACGACCATCACCCTCATCGGGGTCGTCATCGGCGCGGCGTTCGTCATCGCCGGCGGCGTCCTCATCCCCCTGTGGCACCTCAACGAAGACCGCGACCACCCGAAAGGGGACCGGTCGTGACCGAGATCGTCCTGACAGGTCGGGGCCTGCGCAAGAGCTTCGGTTCGACCGTGGCCCTCGCCGGAATCGACGTCACCATCCAACGCGGCGAGACGGTCGCGGTCATGGGCCCGAGCGGCTCCGGCAAGTCGACGCTGTTGCACTGTCTGGCGGGCATCCTCGCCCCGGACGCGGGCGAGGTGACGCTCCTCGGCGAGCGCATCGACACCATGTCGCAGGCGCAGCGCTCCCGACTTCGGCGCACCCGCTTCGGGTTCCTGTTCCAGTTCGGCCAACTCCTCCCCGAACTGCCCGCGATCGAGAACGTCGCGTTGCCGCGCATGCTCGACGGAATGCCGAAGGCGAAGGCGCTGGCCGCCGCCGACACGTGGTTCCCGTCCCTCGGTTTGGACGGGCTCCAACGCCGCCGTCCCGGTGAGCTCTCGGGCGGGCAGGCGCAGCGCGTCGCGCTGGCGCGCGCGCTCGTGGGCGGTCCCGTCGTCGTCTTCGCGGACGAACCGACCGGCGCGCTAGACCGCGCCACCGGTGACGAGACGATGCGCACGCTCGTATCGGCGACGAAGGGCCAACGAACCTCCCTTGTGGTCGTCACCCACGACCCGGCGGTCGCGGCGCACTGCGACCGCACGATCGAGGTCGTCGACGGCTTGATCGCCACGGGGACGGCGACCGCGTCGATGCCGGTGAAGGCGGGCGAGTGGTGAACGTTCGAGTGTTCGTCCGGCACACGTCGTCCCGGAGACGGCCCTCTCTCAGGTCGAGAGGAGCGAGCTCATGACGAGCCTGAAACTGGCGTGGCGACTGGTCCGCGCGGGCGGGTGGCGAGCGCTGCTGGCGCAGACGTTGACCATCGCCGCCGTCGTACTCGCGACGGCCCTGCTGTTGTTCGCGGTCTCCGGCAACTACGCGTTCGCCGACCGCGCGGATCGCACGACCTGGAGGCAGGCGGACTCGGTCCCCGAGAGCGACGCCACCGCGATCGAGGCCTACGCGATCGACTATGTGGACGATCTTCCGTATTCACGGATCGATTTGGCCGCGATCCCGGGCGAGGTCGCCCCGGTTCCTCCGGGGCTGGATCGTTTTCCCGCGCCCGGGGAGGTCTGGGTGTCGCCCGCTCTGCGCGACCTCATCGGCAACCTGCCGAACGACCGGCTCGCCGATCGCTTCGGTGACATCACGGGCGTCCTCGGCGACGAAGCGCTCGCCCACGCGGACGAGCTCGTGGTCGTCGTCGGCAACAAAGCCGACTCACCCGCGATGACGGCGCAGCGTTTCGGCCCCGGCTCGACCTTCATCGCCGATTTCGACTCCGGTCGAACGGCGGATCCGTACGGTCTCTATCGCGCGCTGATGGGCATCGCGACGGTCCTCATGGTCGTCCCGTTGCTCGTGTTCGGCGGGGCGTCGGCCCGGTTGACGGTCGCCCGGCGGGACGAACGCCTCGCCACGCTCCGCCTTATCGGCGCGACCCCCGGCCAGGTCGTGCGCATGACGGCGGTGGAGGCGGTCATCGCCGCGTTCGTCGGCGCGATCGGCGGCACCCTCCTCTACCTCGCGGCGACGCCGCTCCTGGCGCAGATCCCGATCGACGGCGCGAGCTGGTTCGTCGGCGATCTCATACCTCCACCACTGTGGATTGCCGGGAGTCTCGTCGCGGTGCCGCTGCTGGTCGGGGTGTCGGCCGTGATCGGTCTGCGTCGCGTCGTCGTCAGTCGCCCGGGGTCACCGCGCGGCAGACGCCTCCGGCGCTGCGAGTGTTCCGGCTCGCGGGGGTCGTCGTGTTCGGGGCGGCGTTCATCGTCCTCACTCGAACGGTATCGAGCAGTGACACCTTCGGCACCATCATGATCCTGGTGATGCTGGGGGCGACCTTCGTCGCGATCAACTACGCCGGGCCGTGGGTGGTCCGCCTCATCGGGGTGATCCTGTCCTCCACGTCGCGTCGGGCCTCGACCTTGTTGGCGGGGCGTCGTCTCCTCGACGATCCACGTTCGGCGTGGAGAACGGTCGCCGGTGTCTCGATGACGGGTTTCGTCGCGGGTTTCATCGCGATGCTCGCGCCGACCATGTCGGGTGCCGAAAGCGAGGTCGTCACGGTCAGCGTCGGGGTACCGGCGGAGACCAGCGACGACGCCCGCTCCGAGATCGCCGAGAGCCTCCCGACGAACGCCACTCTCCTTCCCCCCGACCACGAATCCGGCGAAGGCGAACTCACCTTCATTCACGTCGATGTCGAGCCGGACGCGGCGCTCGTCGACGAGGTGCGCACTCTGCTCGCCGGCTGGTCGCCCGCATCGCCGCCGTTCGCCACGAGCGACGGTCGAACGTCCGAGGCCCTCCTGTTCACCGACATCCGCGTCGGAGTGACGGTCGTGATGTCCGTTTCGATCGTCATCGCGATGGTCTCCGCCGCGATCTCCGGAGCCTCATCGGTTCTCGACCGGCGTCGCACCTATGCGCTGCTGCACCTGTCGGGCACCCCCATGGGCGTGCTCAACCGGGCCCGACTCGCCGAGACGATGTGGCCGCTCGCGATCATGGGCGGCGGTTCAATCGGGACCGGTGTCATCCTCGGTCTGCCGATCGCCTCCGAGTTCAACGCCGTCGGCGTCACCACCCTGCTCGCCACCATCGGCCTCGGCGTCGTCGGAGTGATCGCGGCGAGCGCGATCAGCCGCCCGCTCCTGAGATCGGTGATGCTCAACGCCAGCCCCCGCCCCGACTAGGGCGCGTGCGTCGGGTCCGCCTCCGTACCAAGCGGGTCTCAGGTGGAGGCGGCGCGGGGTCGGAGGTGCCACCGAGTACCGGTGCACCGGCAACGCCGTGAGGCGCCGCTGGCACCCGCGCGGTGGGCACCGTCCCACGGTCGTCCCGTCACAAGGTATCGGAACCGAACCGCCGGAAAGGGAACGACCAAGGGCAATGCTCGGCGCGCCTCCAGCTGGCGCGCCGAGCATCGATCCTCACCAGTGGACGGATTCCCGACGCAGCCGCCGAGCGACCCCGGCGCTTCGAACCACGCGAGGCTCAGGGCCACATCGGAATCACGAGAAGTACGACGTCCGAGTCCACGACGGTGAGCGCGTATCCGGCCACTGCCTGGCGATTTACCGTGAAAACGCGCACAGAACATCGACGGCGGGCGCCGGTTCCGGCAAGATGTCATTCGATGTCTGACAGCGGAACGACAACCATCACCAGTCTGCGTTCCGTCACACCCACGATCTTCGTGCCGGCGATCCTATTCGGAATCGGCCAGGGCGCGATCGCGCCGATCGTCGCGTTGTCGGCGCTCGACATGGGCGCGTCGATCGGCGTCGCGAGTCTCGTCGTCGCGCTCGTCGGCATCGGCCAGCTCATCGGCGATCTACCCGCCGGGGCGCTCGCGAACCGTTTCGGGGAACGCCCCGCCATGATCGCCTCCGGCATCCTCATGTGCGTCGCACTCCTCGTCTGCGTGCTGGCGGAGACGGTGTGGGTGCTCGGCATCGCGATCTTCGTGACGGGGCTGGCGGGGGCCGTCTGGGGCATCGCCCGACACACCTACCTCACCGAGGTCGTGCCGTACCACCTGCGCGCCCGCGCGATGTCCACACTGGGTGGGACACATCGCATCGGCATGTTCATCGGGCCCTTCGTCGGAGCCGCCGCGATGCGACTGTGGGACACCGACGGCGCGTACTGGGTCCACATCGTGTCGGCGCTCGCGGCATCGGCGCTGGTGGCCTTTTTGAAGGACCCTGCCTCGATCAACCCGACCTCCCCAGCGGGAGGCGGGAACGCCGAATCGACGTGGACGGTCCTGCGGCGGCATGTGCCGACCTTTCGCACGCTCGGGCTCGGCGTTCTCGCCGTCGGCGCCGTCCGCGCGTCCCGGCAGGTGGTCATTCCGTTGTGGGCGGCACATATCGGTCTCGACGCGACGACGACGGCGATCGTTTTCGGCCTGTCCGGTGCCGTCGACATGCTGCTGTTCTATCCGGCGGGGAAGGCGATGGACCGGTTCGGGCGCGCGTTCGTCGCCGTCCCGTGCATGACGGTCATGGCCATCGCCCTCGTGCTGCTGCCGTTCACGACCGGCCTGTGGTCACTCCTGGCGGTCGCCCTGCTGCTCGGTCTCGGCAACGGGATGGGTTCGGGAATCGTCATGACGCTCGGATCCGACGCGTCTCCTCCCGTCGGCCGTTCCCAGTTCCTCGGCGGCTGGAGGCTCTGCGCCGACCTCGGCAACGCGGGCGGTCCGTTGTTGATCTCTGGCATCGCGACGATGTTCGCGCTCGCTCCCGCTGTCTTCGCGACGGCGGCGGTCGGAGCGGCGGGCGCGGTGATGCTCGGCAAGTGGATCCCACGACGATCGGCATCACCCAGGCTCAAAAGTCGAACCGGCTGAGCTCGGCCCGCAGCACGGGATCGTCCATGCCGGGAAGGAAGTAGCCGGTGTCTTCGCTCCACTCGACGACGAGGTCGTCGAGGGTGACGGTCCATTCCGCGTCTGCCAGGAGTCGTCGCGCGCGGGTGAGCCCGCCGAGCCACGCCGACATCGAGGGCAGGTAGTCGCCGGGGTTCCGGGGAGCGCTCACCGAGCCGTCCACGATGCCCCGGCCCGAAGCCGAAGGGTGGACGCTCAACGTCTCGTCGTCGAAGACGGCGTTCTCCGTCATATCCGCGTTGATCCGTCCCGTCCCCGAAGCGAGCGCGGTGTCAAGGCATCGCCGGAAACCCAGCCGTGCTTCGCGGCGCGAGCCAGGCGCTTTCGAAACGGCGACGGATGAGAACAATGAGGACGAATATGGATCTCCTGCGCCGCAATACTTCCCACCATCGCCTGACAGAATGAAACTCGTCCGTGTCAGCATGACGGATTCGAAACGGATCGCCGCCGAATACGTCGAGACTGGACGGCGTCCCGCCAGCGTGGAGTGGAGCAGCCGACGCACCGCGAATGACGGCACATCGCCGTCTGCGGACTTGCCGACCGAGAAGGTCACTCGTACCGGGGCGACTGGCCATCAGTTCAGGCGCGCGGTCTCGCTCAGGTCCTCGACGGCGCCGTCGAGCCCACCGATCGGCGCGGAGTGCACAGTCTCGGCACTGACTCCCTTGCCCGTGTATCGCCAGCGCACCAGCTCGATCACGTCGAGCCGACTCGACGTGATGAGTCGATCCCGGTGGTATTCGCCCCAGACGGCGAGCGCCTCGGGGGCGATCACGGTCCCCGCGAAATGCAGCAGACTCGCATACCAGATGTCGCGATGGAAGTCGGTCTCGTAGTCCGGGTGGCCCGCCTCTTCGACGGCGGCGACGAGGTTCCCGTGAATCGCTTCGGGAGTATCGCCGGAATGGTCGATGAGAGCCAAGACCCCGCCTCGATGCGGCGCGACTCCGCGGAAGGTCACGGTGATGGGGGTGGACGCGGCGGCAGCGGCGTCGATCGCGGCGATGTACCGGGCGATGTGCTCGTCGCCGCTGAAGTCTCGGACGCTGTGGGGTTCGAAACCACGCAAGGTCACGTGCATGGACGGCTCGCCGTGCAGCCAATGTCCCGCGCCGGCGAGCGCGGCGGCCTCCGCTCCGACGTCGGACAGGGCGGTGATCGCCTCGCGTCCCGGCCGCATGACGGCGCTGACGCCCCATCGTGGCCCGCCGTCGACGAGTGGCAGGTCGGCCTGGATGTCCCCGCCGCGCAGTGCGGCGATGCCTTTGGCAAAGAACTCATCATCGCGAGACATCCGCCAACCTTAAACGGCCACAATCGTTCGCGCTGACCACGGATGTTCAGATGACGTCGAACACGGTCATGGCGAGTGCCCGCCGACCGGCGTCATGGCCGACGGGTGGTGGGAGGCACGGGGTCCTCGATGATCTCGGCGTCCACGACCTCGGGTTCCAGAACGGCCGGGATGATCGGGGCGATCGCCTTGTCCATGGCGATGAAGACACGCCGGACGGCGTTCGGGTCGGGGGTCGCCTGCACGTCCAGGTACTCCCCGTTGGGAGCCTGGATCGTCACCGCGGGTCGTCGGCTCGACGGCTTCATCCGCAGGAAGGTCGCCACGGCCATCGCCAGGGTTCCCAACTGGGCCGGGGTGTTCAGGGTCGCCTCGATCGTGTCGCCGTCGCGACGAAGGTTCAGTTCGGCGACCAAGGGAATCCGTTGAACCCACGCGAACAGTTCGTCGCGCGCGTCATCATCACCGTTGACGTCCAGAACGACTTCGACCACGGTTGCTCCCTTTCCACGACTGGCCTTCCATCTTGCCGCACCGACACGGTCACAATCGCACAAAAAGGACGAACAGTCGTGGGCTGAAGCGTGTGTGGGAGCCTCGTTTCCCGGCGCCGGCGCCTCGCCGCCCGAAGCGCATCCATCTGAAGACAACCACGACGGAGGGGAGTCCGCACACGCCAGAGCGGTTAACCGCGGTTGTACTTCTCCCACCACGTGAACGGCAGGCGGTACGCCTCCGGGGTGTTGTCGGCGGCGTGGCTGGCGAGGCCGTTCTTGCCGAAGTAGTAGTCGTGGACCTGCGGCTGAGCCGCGCTCGCCAGATCCGGGTCGGCCACTGCGACCGCGTGGATGTGGTAGTCGAAGCCCTGCGCCGGCGTGCGAAGCCACGCGGCGAAACCGACGCGGCGCAGTTCGCGCACCATCTGCCACCGCTGCGTCGTGGACAGGCCGCTGACGCTGATGTCGACGACGCCGCCGCCGTCGTGGGTGCCCGCGGAGCCGGGGTTGCTCGACGTGTACGAGCCCTGAGTCAACCGGATGCTCGTCGACAGTCGAGCATCGGCCGCGGCGAGCATCCGAACGGTCCGCGTGTTCGTGCGTTTTCCGCTGTAGGAGTCGGTGCGGGAACCGGGGCTGATCGGACGAGACACGGTGTACCGTCCACTACCGAGGTTCGTGAGTGAGGTCTTACCCGGCATGCCGTTCGCGTCCAGCCCCGAGTAGCCGAGGCTGCGCTGCAATGCCGAGTACGCCGAGATCGTCGACGTTCCGAAGTGGCCGTCGACCTGCGCGGAGTTGAGCAGCCCCTTGGCCTGGAGTGCCTGCTCGACCAGCTTCACGCTGGGGCCCGCGCCGGGTGTGATGCCGGTGCCCGACTTACGCGGATCGACTTGAGCGGCCACCAGCACCATCTCCATGTCGACGGTGGCGAGCGCCTGCACTTCGTCGGCGGTGGCGCTGTGCGCGGCCCAAGCGCTGGGAACCGCGACCGTCGCCGCGATGAGACTTCCACGGGTCAGGAGCCACCGTCGGCTCCGAGTCTTACGCGGGGTGGCGGGTTGCTCGGTCATTGTGCCGGTCCTTTCTGGCAACCGATATGAGGGACGACGATTCACCTGACGAACAGCATGATTCGTCGCCGTCCGCATAGATTAGATACGGATACAACAATCAATGCATCATGGATGGTTCATGGTTATGGGCGAACGCCACCGGACGGTGCCCGTACGGGTTCAGAACACCGCATCCGGCCCTTCATACCCCTGCCGAACAGCTCATTCATTCGACGGCGATGCGAGCGCTAGTCGCCCGACACCGAATCCGCTCATTGCCGAAGTGATTATGGATGTGGGAGGACAATTAAGCGTTCCTGAAATCAGGGGCGAAATGTGGACCCGTCCGTCGAACGTGAAGGGGGCGGCGGCACCGGCTCGGACGCCCGAAACGCTCGGCGACACCGGCTCGCCGTCAGGTTGGGCCGCCGTGGCCCCGTGTTCACGACCGTGGGACGGAGCGGTCAGCGAAGTGAGAGGGCACCCGGCTGGACGGTCACCGAGAAGCCGCGAACGTCGCCGACCTCGTCGCCGTCGATCTCGAACGGCTGCGGCTCGGCGAGTTCGACGCCGAGTTCGGTGACGGTGAGATATTCGGCGAAGTCGGTGCTCTCGGCGTCGGCACCACCGGCGAAGAGTCGTTTGAGGCCGTTGTCCCAGGCGATCGTCTTGAGCGCTCCCAACCATTCCCCGACTCCGGCGGCGCTGACCATGAGCACGTCGAGCACTCCGTCGTCGGGTCGCGCGTCGGGCAGGATGCGCATGCCGCCCTGGATCGTTCCGCAATTGCCGATCAGCATGGTGTGCGCCTTCACTCGCGCCGCCGTCGCACCGTTGACGCTGAGGGTGAAGTCGACCAGTTCGCTCGCGGTGAGTGCCCTGCCCATCGCCTCCGCGTATGCCATCCAGCCGATCTTGGCCTTCAGTTCGTCGTCGGTCTCGTTCAGCATCCGCGCATCGACGCCGAAGCCGGCCATGACGACGAAACCGTGCTTCCTCGTCCCGACGGCCGTGTCGATCTCGACCCACCCCATGTCGACCGAACGCGGCGAGGCCGTCGCGACGCGGTGAAAGGCCGCTCGCGGGTCGGCGATCGGTATCTCGAGATTCCTGGCGAGCAGATTCCCCGTCCCCTGTGGAACGATGCCGACGCTGACTCCGGTTCCCGCCAGCTTCTCCGCGACGGCGCGAACCGTGCCGTCCCCGCCCGCGGCGACGATCGTGTCGCACCCCGCGGCGAGCGCCGCTGCGGCGGGGCCCTGACCTGGGTCGTCCTTCGTCGTCTCGAACCAGAGAAATTCGGCGGCGACCCCGGCTCGATCGAACGCGGCGACAGCGGCGGACGCGAGCTCGCCCTTGTCGCCCTTCGACGGATTCCACACGATGCCCAGAGTCGTCGCCACGGCGCCATCATAGGCCCCGACGCCGAACCGCCACCGCCGCGACGACCAGGCGGACGATGGCGACGAACAATCCGACTGCCGCACAACGGTTCCGCGCGTGATCAGCATCGCGAAGACCGCGACGGTCACGAGGGCACGCTCATCCGCGGATGCTCCGGAGGGCTCGTCGGGCTATGAGAGCGGAAGTACGAACCACCTGCCGACGTCACCGAGTTCGCTCCGCATTCCTGTGTCGAGGGCGTCATATCCGTCGAGGTCGCACCGCTCGTCGGGGTCCGAATCATGTTGCGACACCGGCAGGTTCCGGCGCCGGCGCCGGAACGATCAACCGCGGCGGCCACGGCGGGAGGAGCGTGACGGCCAGATCTCGTGGGGATCGCCCAGTCGATCATGGTGAACCGGCTCTACTCCGATTCGACGGGTCACGGCCGACCGTCGTCGTCAGATCCGAGTGTTGCCCGATTCCGTGATCGCGTTGACGCAACGCGAGAGGCCCGGTTCTGCGCCCGAACCGGCGATGCGCTGACCGGTGGTTCCGTTGTAGTAGCGGCCGTCGTACTGGTTGTCCTCGACGCGATTGCCGGACCCGCAGGTCTCGCTGGAGCGGAACCGCCAGAACGAGACGAACGCCCTGTCGGTGGCAGCACTGCCGGATCGGCTGAAGGTGTTGTCCGACACCAGGTTGTCGACGGTGCCGTTGCGCAGCCGCACCACGTCTCCCGTGATGTCGGAGAAGCGGTTGCCGGTGATCTCGGAGTCGCTGCTGCCGTTGGCCGCGTAGACACCGTGGATGCAGCCAGGGCAGTCGGTGTTCTCCAGCTTGCGGAAGATGTTGTTGGTGATGGTGTTGTTCGACGAGCCCAACAGGTGGACGGCCGCGTAGCCGTCTCCCCCTCCGACGTACTTGTTGCCGAGCTTCTCGAAGATCATGTTGCGGACGGTGTTTCCGTCGGTGTCCAGACGAAGACCGCCGGTGCGGTAGTTGCGCACCAGTACTTCCCGGACGTCCAGGGACGGACCGCCGTGGGAGTCCATCCAGTACCGCGCGGTGCCGGTGGCCCTGCTGCCGTCGAACACCGGGCGTTCGGTGCCGCCGTCGCGTCGCAGGGCGATCGTGGTCTGCGGAACGCCGGCCCAGTTGACGGTCGCGGACTCGTAATAGGTACCTGGCCGGACCACGATGGTCGCCGACGTGGAATCGATGTCGGCCAACAGATCCCGAGCGCCGCGCAGGCTCTTCAGCGGACGCCCCGAACTGCCGTCGGCGTCGTCGTCACCATTGACGGCCAGATAGACCGTCACGGACGCGCTGTCGGCGGTCGCGATCGTGGTGCCGAAGCCCGCCACGGCGAGAACGGTGACGACGGCCGCAGCCATCCAGGCGAGCCGGGATCGACGTCGCATGTTTCCTCCACTGTGTGCTACCGACCGACCCGAGGACACGGACGTGGTGATCGGTGGTTCCGCCGAGCCTACCGAGAATCCCAGCGAAGCAGACATCACGATCCGGCGACGAAGAACGGCGCCAGCCGCATTGATCTATTTGAGGACGTCGAAGTCCCCTTGGAGGATGTTCACGTACTGCTTGATAGTGGCGTACGTGGTCTTCAGGAACTGGATGAACATCATGCATTCATCCCAGATGGCCTCGAGGACGCCGAGGATGAGATCCCACAGCTCGCCGATAGCGTCGATCAGCCCGCTCAGTCCACCGCTGGGACCGTCATGCTGACCGAGGAGCGCGAGCAGAAACTTGCGGGCCTTGCCCACATAGAACCTGGCGAGCCAGACGAGTGTCTTAATGAGATGCTCATACTGCATCGCCATGCCCTCGCACTGGAGAGCGAGCATCCAGCAGAGGTTCGCCAATCCGTCCATGCACGGCGCCCACCGACCGCGGATGAGATCGTCCACAAAGACCTCGGAGGCGCCGCCCGGACCACTGTCCCAATGACCGTCCAGGGTGGTCACGCCGCTTTCCAAGTCCTCGTACAGCTTGGTGAACGCGGGTTCCAGCTGTTCCCAGGCCTTGCCGAGCTGGCGCAATCGGCCGGAGTCCCCGATGACGTCCGTGGACAGCTTTCCGAGGATGTCGTAGTCGGTGAACTGCTTGATCAGATCGTTGAGGTTGCTGGACAGACTGAGCGTCTGGCTGACGGCCTTTCCGGCCTCTTCGTCGAAGATCCCGACGACGTCTCCGGCGATGTCGGCACCGACCTCGGCAATCTGACCGGCCGTTCCCAACTGATCGGCGATGATTCCGCCGAAGATGTCGTCGAGCGCCCCACGCACCCAGTCGATGAAGAACGAGTCGTACTCGGGCTCCTTCAGCTCGACGTCCGGACCGTCGCTGTATCCGTCCGCGACGCCCTGATTGTCATCGGCGATCTGGCTCGCCCCAATGGTCTCATCACCCGTGTACCCCGAATCGTCGCCGAAGTCGAGCACGACGACGTAGCTCTCCGCGAGGCCTTCGGCCCCCTCGGCGTCGGTCAGGCAATACCTGTCCGCGGTCAACGCCAACTCGTTGGACATCCGCAGGATGCGGTCTTCGGCCACACCCATGATTTCGACCATCTTGTCCCGGTACATCCCCATGAGGTCCTGCAACAACCAAAGGGGACCATCGAGCTTCGCGGGATCGGTGTTGGTCGAGCAATACGCGCCCATGGAGCCGATCACAGTGGAATCACCAACCAGTTGCTTGGCGAAGCCGCGCAGATGCCTCGGTTCGACGTCCACACTCATCGGGCCCTCTTCTCCATGCGCTCGCGGTACTCGTCCAACGCCAGTTCACGGGCACGCTCGAATTCGAACCCTTGCTTGACCAACTGCCCCACCCGGCTCATGACCTCAAGCCTGGGCCGTATCCACTCGTGTGCCTTCTGGACGTCCGGATCGTCCCCGGCGCCGGTCAAGACGTCCTCCCCCTTGACCTCGCCGCTGTTCACACGTTCCAGCACCTTCCGGTAACCGGAAGGAGCACCCTCCGGGCTCTTGAGTTCGGTGGTCCGCAACTCGCGCGTCTCACGCTCCAGGCGCTCGACCATCGACGCGGCCCGATGCTCAAAGTCCTCGATGACGCGGCGGCGGCGCTCATCGGCCCGCGCCGCCTGGTCCCTCAGCTCTTCCACGGCCCGGGCGATGCTGGACAGGTCTCCGTGGCGATCATCGAGCCTTCGTGAGGCTCGCGGCCCTTCGAAGAAGAGAGGCTGTGAAGGAAGGTTCATACTTCAACGTGTACCCACGCCCAGCACAAGAACAGCATCAGCGGAGCACACGCCGACACTGCGAATCAACACGATTCTGTCAGCCGGAGGAGCGAATACGTTGCAGCGCAGTAATCTTCTGAGCCAGGACTCAGCATTTGGCCATAGGGTCACAACATGGCGGAAGAGGAAAGACTCGAAGAACAGTTCACACTCATTCACCGAACGAACTCAGTAGGTCCTCAGTGGAATTACCGTGGCCATTTCTGGTCCGCGCGTCGTCCACTCGACGGTGATCCACCCACCACGGTCTCGGTTCGATGCTCCCAGTGCCGCAAACGGCTCGAATTCCGAGTGCAATCGACCCGTGCGATGAAACAGAGGGTTAGAGTACTCAAGCTGTGCGCGGCCGCGTCGCTTCTCGTCAGCGTGCTGGCGGTGATCGCGTGCATCATGCTCGACAACGCCGCCGGTGAGGGACTGGTTCGCCCCGGCGACGACGCCGACACGTCCCAGGCGGGCATAGTGTTCGCGGTGATCCTGGCAATGACAGCCGGCGTCAGCGCGTGGAGCTTGCTCCTCACCGCGATAGGTCAGGTCGGCGTACTCGGCAACGGCGCCGGAGCGGCCAGCCTCACCAAGCACAGCGTGGAGCGGGTTGTCGACTGATCCTCGAACCGTCGAGTGAGAACCAGCCGGTGGAACGATTCCACCAGGGAAGCCCACCCGCAACACCACCCACCTTCAGCTTGGTGGGGCGACGCAAAGACCCATCAAGCCGTGATACCGCGCTACCCCGCCAAGGTGACGAAAGGTGGCCGGGCCGCGATGCCCACGCGGCCCGGCCGGGTGAGGCTCCGCACGGTCCACCTCCGTGCGAAACCCCTGGGGGATAAAGGTGCTAGCGGCGGCAGAGCTGCTCGACCAAGGTCGGACAGGGCCATTCGCTCCGACATGATCGACACCTCGCCACCTTGTGGTCCCGGCGGGCGGCCCGCGGCCCAAAGAGCCGCACCGCCAACCGACGAAGGCCTGACCGACGGGGAACATGCGCCAGGCACACGGCATCGCCGTCCCGGCTTGTCGCTTTCCGGTGTTCCGTGGCGCACTCCCTTGGCGGGACTGGTACTGTGCCGGGCGTCGGGGTGGTCGGCGGTCCGATCTCGGGTGTGGGTTCCGGCGGCGTGGGCTCAGAAGGAAGCGCGGGCTTCGACATCGTGGATCCGGCCCCGGTGGCCGACGGCGGCCGCATTGACGAGATCGGTCGAGTCAGGTCCCAATGAACCGGCCCGACTCGATCCGGCTTCTTGTTAGGACGGAACCGGTCGCCTTCAACTGAACCAGGTCGGTCGGCTGGAACGGCCGGGCATCGTCCGACGGCTCGGCCCGTGGTGAGGTGGCGTGGCCCGGACGTTCCCGCATCAGGTCCAGGAATGCGGCGACCATCCAGATAGAACGTCACCCAGCGGTGTCGGGAATCGGCTTTCGGTCGGTGGTCGGGCGCTACCTCGACGAAAATCGCCACCGGCGTGCCGTCTGGCCGCCGCCGTAGCCATGGGATGTCACGACCGGTTCGGCGCGCAGCGCTTCGCATCACAGCGGTTCCGTCGGCGGGGTCCTGGTGACGCACGGACTCTTCCGACGAGCCGGGGCGTCGAGTCCGAGCCTGTTCGACGATGCGTTGCGCGAGGTTCCGCCAGTCTTCCTGGTATTGCTGGGCCGCAACGATTCGCGGCGTTGCCACGGGTGCCGGAAGGTCGAGGTGATAGTTCAGGGTCGTCACTGCCCGCCCGCCCCTCGCCCGACCGCCGCGTCGGTACCGTCCAGGTTGGTCATGTCGGCGCCGTTCACGGCTACCGGGTGGACATCATCCATAGTGGCCTTCTCGTAGAAGTTGCCACTGTGCGCATGGGATCGGCGTTGCTGCGCGTCACCGAACCAATGGCGGTACTGGTCATCGATCGGTTCGGGGTCGGCCAACGCCGACGCGAGGTTCACCGTTGGGGAATCGAGCCGGGACGCGGATGCCTCGGTGCCGATCGTGTGTTGAACGGGTACGGGGCCGTCGGTCGTGGCGTCGTTCGGATCGTCGGATCGGTAGCGGTCGATGACGGTCCTCGTTATGTGCCAGGCGATCGCGGGTTCGCCGGCCCAGTCGAGTTGGCCGGTATCGAGGTACAGCAAGGGGATCGCCGTCCCGAGGGCCGTCACGACGCCGAGCGGGGCGGCGACGGCGCCGCTGCCGACGAGCAGGTCGACCCTGGCACGGCCGGGGCGCTCCATGGTCACCACGACGATCCGGCCCTCCACGACCATCGTCCCCAATGACCGTACGTCTGACGGGACCACGGGCTTCCAAGAACCGCAGCGGTTCTCGGCTTCTCGCGTATCGCGTAGGTGGGGTTCGTCGGGGAGGCTCGGATTCTCGATGGCGGTGACGGGAGTCGATCGGTAGCGGTCGACGGTGGTCCTCGTTATGTGCCAGGCGATCGCTGGTTCGGACGCCCATGCGCGCTCGCGCGTGTCGAGGAACAGCAGTGGTACGGCGGTGTCGAGACCGGTGACGGCTCCGAGCGGGCCGGTGACGACGCCTCGGCTTCCGAGCAGGTCGACGCGCGCCTCCCCGCGGCCCGTGGTGGTGATGACGGCGGGGCAGCCTTCGACGGTGAACACGCCGAGCGGTCGGGCCGGTTCGCTTGTGGTGTCGGTGTTTCCGGTTCCTCGCGTCGCGGTTCGGTCCGTGAGTGCGGTGCGGCGGGGTGTGACGTCGGTGGTCGTGCGGATGTCCGGTTGTGGTGTGGGCACGGCAGCGTCGCCTCCTTTGAGTCCCTTGTGGTCTCGGATTGGGCAGTGGGCAGGGTCGTAGATAGGCATGTAGAACCCCATTTCGAGCGCTTCTCGCAGCACGCGCCGCCCCGGCACGCGGTACGAGAGTGGATGGTGGAGTGTGGAGCGAGTGGGCGTCGGGGGGNGCGCCTTGGTGGGACGCGCCGCNCGACACGGGCTCCACGGGGGCACGATCGNTNGCGGCGNGGGCGCTCNNCGNNGTGNCGGGCCTTGCCGANGTTTGATCGTGTTAAGCCGCAGGCNGCGACGTGAAANTNATCGATGGTGGTGGAAGCCTGCGGTATCGAGGTAGCCGGGCCGTTACCCGGCTGGCACAATGGGTACGGATAGGGGTCGGTTTCCGTCCATGACGGGAACCTCCTTTCTCAAAGACCGGAGCGGACTTGCCTGGAAGCTGTGTGCCGCTCCGGTCGTTCTATGTCTCCACACGCGAGCGTTCGACGGCTCGGTGGGGAATTCTTGTGGGGTAAGCATCTTCGAGACACCTACCCAGCGGATACTACTCCGCGTGACGNNNCANCGAAAGCCCCGACCCCCTACATTCGACACATTCATATAGCTCGCTACATGCACACACGCTCCACATACGCGTGTTCCGTCGATTGTGCTATGACGGAAGCGTCACCTCTAACTCGGACCCGACCACGTTCGGCTTGACGGCCCGGCCGTGACTTGAAGGCGGCCCCACGCGAGGTCCGGCGGGGAGCGCCAATACATCCCCCCCAACATGAAAGAAGCAGCGCCCTTAAGGCGCTGCTTGGTACTGGCAAGGACAGCGACATCAGCTCGGGGTCGGGTCTATCTGTCGCCGATGAACGTCAGGTTCCGCTCCAAGACCGGTATGGATTGATGTCGCCGCAACAAGCACCGTTCGTCGCGGTTCACGCCCACTCTGGACGAACCGCCGCGCTCCAAACCGTCAGGCCATCCTGCTCGATACTGTCGACCAACCCAGGAAGTTCAATGGTCGTCACCTTGTCACCCGTGAGCCGGTCAAGAACGACAACACGGGCACCACCATCGGCTTGCTCCGTGAAGACGACGACAGAGTCACCTGTGAAAACCGTCTTGGTCGCACCGAGCCCGTTCTCAAACGACATGCTGGTATCGAAATGAGGATCGGTAGCTCCGGTTTTCAGGTCGGTAGACCACAGCATCCCTGCGCCGTCAATCCATTGTAGGTTGCCATCACGTATGGACCGATGGGCCGATCGCGCCATGCCGATCTCACCGTTCGTCAGGAACTCTCCCGGACCTGTCACCAACGGCAGCTCCACCACGTCGCCGGTCCGGGTATCCCAATTCACCAAGAGAGCCGGGTCCGTATCGAGGCTCCCCTTCTCCGATACGGCCACATAGGAAATGACGCCGTCCTCACACGCAAGAATGGGACCACTCGCTGAGAGCGACGCGGTGTCCTTCCATCCGACCAGGGATTCCTTCCCGTTCACTGATGGAAACAATTGAGCCAAGAACTCGACATCATCGGGCTTGTCACCATCGTACTTATCGGCATTGACGCCTGCCTCACTGCTGATCCCGAACAAGACGCCGTCACACACAGCGTGGTCGTAGTAGGCGCCCTGCACGTCATACGCTTCAGTGCGTTCACCCGATACGACAACCTCCGTAACGTAGCCATCGCTTCCCTCAAAGCCCACATTGTATAGTCCGACATGGATCTCCGGCCCGACCAGACTATGGCTAAGCTGCTCCGAACCACGTTTGACACTCGGAGAAGTCGAGAGGCCACGTTCGTCGAGCTGGTAATCACTATCGGCGTCACTGAAGAAGACACCATCGGACGTCCAATCGATGTCGCCGCCGATCAAGTCACCGACGCGCGTCGTTACGAAGCTGCCGTCTTCCCGGACAAGGACAAGGTAGCTCGGACCCTCCTCGCGCGGTTGGTCAATAACGTCCATATTGCTCACCATAAAGGCAACCACATAGGATGAATCGAGCCGGATGGAGTCATTCTCCACCGCAACATCGTCGAACATAGTTGCCGCGCTACATGCTGACAACGCCAGCGAGCAAGTTCCAACAACGCCAATAATCCGTTTCATCAAACCCCTCAACGCGTACTCGAATGAGACAAGAGTTCCACCCAAGAAATACCTACGTGTACCAACTGACAGATAGACGGGATCGCCTGGCCAGACTTTATAGGCGAGGCGATCCCGAATCAACTAATTAAGAGTCTTGTATCTCGTTGTACTTCCGTCCGCAGCAATGTTCGAAGGAAATACTGCGGTTCCCCCATTACCATCGACATTAATTCCAACATACATGTAGGCACGCCAAACGAGCTCCGAACAATTGAGCTTCGATGCCCCGTTGACCCTGTTAAATGTAAAGATATAGTCATAGGGCTTGTAGCGCAGACTATTCAACGCATACTCTCCCGCAGCTTCACGCTTTGCAACGGTTGTCTCGACTCGATACAGTGAAACCGGTCCAGTAACGGTTGGTTCCTCATGAATCCACTTGAACCGACTGACATCACCGGCGCCCGGGTGGTGCACAATCCGGCTGCGTTCCGAATAAATTCCGGTGTGTCCGTGTGGGTAAAGTGCCGTAGTTGCATACGAAGTGAATATAGCGCCCGCATGTTCATTCTGAAGGGGTACCTTGCCTCCGCCTCCTCCGTTGACGCACTCATCACCTCCACAACCACTAGTTCCCTCGACTGCCGCTGCCTCAGCCTCCTCAAGTCCCTGCAAAAGAACCTGATCATAGGTTTGACCGAGCTCCTTTGAGGCCGCCTCCAGAGATTCCCGTACATCTGCTTCAGTTGCTCCAGGATTCAGTTCTACGAGGCGCGCCAGCGGATCTGTAGCAGCTTGTGCAACGCCAATTCCAACAGAAGATCCGACGAGGCTACCAACGGCCACCGCAGCGATCAAATGCGCCCAACCGCGCAATGTGAAATATCTAGGCTTCTTGCCATGGCTCATGTTCTTCAGTCTTCCCTTCCGTAACTTCAAACAATTTTCACGTGCTCGATTGTCCACTTCAGCTTTTCAATCGATTCAATGACCTCGCGGGATGACCAACCTGGAAATGCCATTGGAATGCCTCAAGGTGATGACACCCTCGGTCAATTCATCCGCCGATCCGTTACCGCTAAGACCACTTGACCTCGATGATAGTTCGAGTATCCACAAGAGGCGTCACGTTCAGTAGTGCCCTTGAAAGCGATTTCCTCAAACTCGGCCAGCTACCCGAATCCGCTTTCCCAGGCCAGGGAGTGTTCACACATTACAATTCAACTTTGTCAACATATCGCCAGATCACCGTACGTAGTCAGAGAGTCCAATAGGGAACCCATTTGGACTATATCGATATGGCCGTTCAGGTGACTGCCTTCTACGATCGTCTCGCGACTCCACCTTGGAGGTGTGACGATGGGAGCCGAACGCCTGGCCCGCGAGGGCGTGGCGCCGTTCAACATCAAAGGCACCGTGAACCTTTCATCCTGTGTGGTGAATGGCTCAGGCGATGTCGGCGGCTCGGGCTGGTGAGCAGCACAAGCGCGTGGGAATCTGCCACTTTTTGAGCTCGGCGAAGGCGTTCTTCCGGGTGCTTGGAGTCTGACGTGGATCCTGTGGTAGCTCCTCTGCGGACCAGGTTTGATGCGTCTGTTTTCCAGCGGCGCGATCATCCGGCCGTCGAGTCCGATGTAGCCCCGATCGACGAGGGCGGGCAGGTTCGCCTCGTCGAGGTGTGTCGGAATCATCCAGACTCGTGCTGCGGGGGTGTGAGGCTAGCCAGCGATGGCGTCGAGCCATAGTTGGCGGATTTTGTTGTCGGGGCCGAGGGGTTCGGTGATCGGGCCCGCCGAAACCGCCGGGATCATGACGTACTCACCCGACTCGGCATCGAGGTGAACCGTGAACAGGACCGTCGCACCCACCGTCAACAGCTCTTCGTGCAGCTCGTTCAGATACAGCGTGGTGCCCTCCCGGTCGAAACCACCCAGCTGAGTCACCGTCCCCGTCTCAGGAAACTCCCCCTTCAGGTTCTCCACCAGCTCGACCTGCCACAGCGTGGTCGGGCTGTCCTCGCCCTCCTGGTACGTCGGCTGACCGCCGTGCGCCGTCACCCGGCCGATGAAGATGTTGTCCACCTCCTCGGCGACCACCTCCGGGTTCGAGATGTCGCACACCCACAGGACATCCGCGTACTGCGTCGAGAACCACCTGTGCCCGGGCAACAGGAACAACCCGGCGACGGCCACCGCCATTCCAGCGACGAACGCCGCCGCCACGATCATGTACTTCTTCAACTCGATCTCCTTCTCCCGTGTTCGATTTCCCTTGGGGCCCAAGGTTCATCGGAGATGGGACGCGCGAAGTGTCGATCCGGTTCGGCCCGCCGTGGCATTGATCGACCGTCCGCGCGACGTCCTTCGGCTTGGTGGGGCGGGGTACGGGGCCGCACGATGATGCACTGGCAGGAGGGGAGACCCACCAAGCCGGGAAACCCGACCACCCGGCCCGAGGGCGAGAAGTATTGGTAGGTAGCAAAAGGCATGCCCCGAAAGGACATCCATCGGGCCCAAGGAAGACCGCCCCACCAAGCCGGAAGTTTCCGGCGGCCCTTGGCCCAGTAAGTGGATGTCGAAGGCTCGGATCTCCGGGTTGTACCCCACACAGCCGAGACGCGGCCCGCTCGGGAACGAGCCGCGTCGTCGTCACGACGTGTCGGCTCAACCGATCCGGTCGATGATCAGCGGCGCCCGCACACCGCGCTCGCCGATGTCGACGGCGCCGGTGAGGGCCTTGCGGGCCGCGGCGAACCGGGTCGGGTCGTCGGCGTGCAACCGCATGATCGGTTCCCCGGCGGCGACGCGCTCCCCCACCTGCGCGAGGATCTCGACCCCGGCACCGGCGGAGATCGGATCGGACTTGCGGGCGCGTCCCGCGCCGAGCCGCCACGCGGCGATGCCGACGTCGTAGGCGTCCATTCGGGTGATGACGCCCTCGGACTCCGCGGTCACGTACTCGGTCTCGTCCGCGACCGGCAGGGGCGCGTCCGGGTCGCCGCCCTGCGCGGTGACCATCGCGCGCCACGCATCCATCGCGCGGCCGTCGGTGAGCGCCGCCGCGCAGTCGGCCTCGGGCTGTCCCGCGAGCGCGAGCATCTCCTGCGCCAGTGCGATCGTCAGTTCGACCACATCGGAGGGTCCGCCGCCGGCGAGGACCTCGAGCGTCTCGGCGACCTCGAGCGCGTTGCCCGCGGTGCGGCCGAGCGGGGTGTTCATGTCGGTCAGCAGGGCGCTGCAGCGGACGCCGTGGGCGGCGCCGAGACGGACCATGGTCTGCGCGAGTTCGCGGGCGTCGTCGGGGTTCTTCATGAACGCGCCCGTGCCGACCTTGACGTCGAGGACGAGCGCGTCGGTGCCTTCGGCGATCTTCTTGCTCATGATCGACGAGGCGATGAGCGGGATCGACTCGACGGTGCCGGTGACGTCCCGCAGCGCGTACAGGCGACGGTCGGCGGGCGCGAGTTCGTCTCCGGCCGCGCACACCACCGCGCCGGGGCCGGTCAGGCCCGCGATGAACTCCTGATTGGACAGATTGACGCGGAAGCCGCGGATCGTCTCCAGTTTGTCCAAGGTGCCGCCGGTGTGACCGAGACCCCGGCCGGACAGCTGGGGAACGGCGACGCCGAAGGCGGCGACGAGCGGAGCCAACGGAAGCGTGATCTTGTCGCCGACGCCGCCCGTGGAGTGCTTGTCGACGGTCGGCTTGCCGACGCCGGACAGGTCGAGGCGTTCGCCGGACGCGATCATCGCGGCGGTCCAGTCGGCGATCTCGCGATCGGTCGCGCCGTTCAACAGGATCGCCATGGCGAGCGCGGACATCTGCTCGTCGGCGACGATGCCCTTCGTGTAGGCGTCGATCACCCAATTGATCTCTTCGGTGGACAACTCGCCCCGGTCCCGTTTGACCCGAATGATCTCGACCGCGCTGAACATCAAACTCCTCCTCAAACAACCCAGTCCGACAGGCTAAGGCAGCCGTCTCGACCGTCGGTCCCCGGGCGTCGTACGACGACGCGACCGCGCCTCGACGGCTCGCGTCCCGATCACCGACGCCAAAATCGACACATTGACACAGTGCGTTACCCTACTGACCACAAGTGAGCATAAAGCGGAGACTGGGACGGGACGACCGGAGCGCCGACGGAGACGTCACGTTGGCACGCAAGGAATACAAACCGGGGGTATCCGCGACCGGAGATCCATGGGACGAAGTCCTCGAAGATGATTGGGAGACAACGACATGACCCTTCGACAAGGCCTCGTCGCCATAACCGCCGGGCTGATCACGCTGGGGATGGTCGGATGTCAAGCCTCACCCGTATCTGAGGCGACGAAAGCACCTTCGGAGGCGACCGAGTCAAGCCTCGACGAACGCTTCACCAGCGATCCATTCACGGGCGACAAAATCGACACGGTCTGCGCGGCAGTCCAAACCGCCACTGCGGACAAGCTGGACATGCCCGACATCACCGTCGATAGGGACAATCCCTTCGACGTCCGGGGTGCGGAGTGCTCGATCGACCAGCCCGTGACGGAATCCCAGTCCGTCGAAATCGTGCTCCAAATTAACCCTCTCAACAGTGATGACCTCGAAACAGCGGCCCACTTGTTCGAGAGCAGTGACGAACCTGTGAACGAATGTCAGATCTATGACCGAATCGGGTTCCTGTATGCATCGGGGAAGATCTCGCCAGGTTCGACCCCCACCAGACCCGCGATGGTCGGAGACACCGAGTACTGCCGCACCGACATTCCGACCGAAGACACTTATGGATTTGGGATGCGCGCGGCTTTCACATCACATGGGAGCGCTGTGGTCATCGAATTCCGCGCAACACTCGACACCGTGCTGGACCCCGAGCCCCCATTGGGTGCAAGCGAGGTCGAGGCCCTCTCCGACGCCGTCATGGAGGCCGTCCTCGCCGGCCTCTAGCACCAAGAACTGTGGGGNNGGNGGACGAT
>NZ_CBCRZX010000003.1:0-42295 GCF_965137155.1 Stackebrandtia soli | reverse complement strand
GTCGTCGATCACGTCAGGTGGTCGGGGCCGAAGGCCAGGGGCAGGAGGACGTCGAGGGGTTGCGGGCCGGTGGCGTCGTCGATGAGGCATTCGGGGCCGCCGTGCTCGAACAGGAGTTGCCGGCAGCGGCCGCACGGGGTGAGGGCGTTCCCGTCCCCGTCGACGCACGCCATCGCGAGCAGGCGTCCGCCGCCGGTCATCGCCAGGTTCGACACTAGGCCGCACTCGGCGCACAGGGTGAGCCCGTACGAGGCGTTCTCGACGTTGCACCCGGACACGATCCGTCCGTCGTCGACGAGCGCGGCGGCTCCGACGGGGTACTTCGAGTAGGGGACGTACGCGCGTCGCATGGCGGTGACGGCCTCCGCGCGCAGGCGGTCCCACGTTTCGGAGTCGATCGTGTGTGTCATGTGGATGATCCTAGGTCAGGTCGAGTGGCGCGCCGGTGCGAGCGTCGTCCGGCACGCCGGGAACGGGCCCCGGACGCGAGGCCTCGGGGAAGGGCGGTGGTGCGGCGGAATGGGCTGTCAGCGGGCCCGTGGGGCGGTCCGACAGCTCGGCGCCACTCGAAGGGCGCCCCAGCCGAGAGACGGCCGGACCGAGGTGTTCGGTCCGGCCGTCGACGTGCTCTCGGTGTCGCCTCGGTGATCGAGGCGAGCGCCGGGTCATTCCTTAATGTACGGTTTTCCGTCGGCGGCCGGCGCTCGGACGCGTCCGATGAGACCCGCGACCGCGACGATCGTGACGAGGTACGGCAGCATCGACAGCAACTGCGTCGGCACGGGGGAACCGACCGCGGCCAGGAAGGTCTGCGTCCGGTCGGCGAAACCGAACAGCAGGGCGCCGAAGAACGCGCCGAGGGGGCTCCACCGACCGACGATGAGCACGGCGAGGGCGATGAAGCCCTTTCCGGCGGTCATGTCCTTGGAGAAGTCCAGCCCGGTGCCGATGGTGAAGAACGCGCCGCCGAGGCCGGACACGAGGCCGGCGATGAGGACGTTCTGCATCCGCAGGGCGTTCACCTTGATGCCGACGGTGTCGGCGGCCGCGGGGTGCTCCCCCACGGCGCGGGTGCGCAGGCCCCACCGGCTGTGGAACAGCATCACGTAGATGCCCGCGACGAGCGCGAGCGCGAGATACGTGAAGATGTTCTGCCGGAACAGGACCGGGCCGATCAGCGGAATGTCCCCGAGGAGCGGGATGTTCCACGTCGGGGCCTTGCCCGGGTTGTTGTACGCCGACTGGTCGGGCGCCATGAGGGTGTCGTACAGGTAGCCGGTGAGACCCGCGACCAGCAGGTTGAGGATGACACCGAGGACGACCTGGTCGACGCGGTACTTGATGGCCAGCGCGGCGAGGATGTACGTCACGAGGGCGCCCGCGATACAGGCGCTGAGGACGCCGATCCACAGGTTGCCGGTCATCGTCGCCACGAGCGCGCCGGAGAACGCGCCCGCGAGGAACTGGCCCTCGATGCCGACGTTGATGATGCCGGACCGTTCACACAGGACACCGGAGAGGGATCCGAAGATGAGCGGCAGCGCGAGGAACATCGAGCCGCTGAGCATCGATTCGAGCGGCATGACGGCGCCGGTGGGGGCGGTCGCCATGAACAGCGCGCCCAGCGCGAGCGCCCCGACGCCCGTCCCGGTGTAGACGCCGAAGCGGGCCACCCGGGACTGGACGAGGACGACGCCGGCGGCGAGGCCGATCACGCCCAGCAGGACGATGATCAACCGGGCGTTGATGGCCGGCAGGGTCGCTTCCAACGTCACGTTGAAACTGAGGTGGATGCTGTCCGTGGAGGAGATGCCGAACAGGCCGACGAGGACGACGACCAGGCCCAACACCGCGAGGGTGAGGCCCGTCTTGCGGGACCGTGTCCAGAACCCGTGCAGGGCTTTGGATTCGGCGGCTTCGGATACAGCGATCGTGGTCATCGTCTTACCAGCCCTTCGCCGTCATCATCGACAGTCCGCCCTTGGGGGTGCGCAGCCGGACGATCGTCTTGACCAACGCCGGGGCGGCGATGAACATGACGATGAGGGCCTGCAGGAGCGTCACCATGTCCAGTGGCATGAAGTCTTGCATCGTCTTTCCACCGGCGCGCATGGCGCCGAACAACAGGCCGGCCGCGACGATCCCGCCGGGATTGGCGCGTCCGAGCAGCGCCACGGTGATGCCGTCGAAGCCGATCTGTTCGGCGACGTCGGGAGTCAACGCGTACGGGTTGATGCCGAGCGCGAGGAGCGCTCCACCGAGCCCGGCGAAGGCGCCCGCGAGCGACATCGACGTCGCGTACGTGCCGGGAACGGACATTCCGGCGGTGCGGGAGGCGTCGGGGTTGAGGCCGACGGACTGCATGCGGAAGCCGAGCGTCGACTTCGACATGAGCCACCACACGACGAACGCCGCGAGCACCGCGATGATGATGCCGAGGTTCATGCGCAGGGCGGAACCACCGAACGTCAACAGTTGCGGCAGCTGCGCGGATTCGGCGGCGGCCTTGCTGATCGGGTCGTTGCGGGTGGGGTGGTGGACGAACTCCGTCGAGATCAACCACAGCAGCGCCGTCGCGGCGACGTAGTTGAGCATGATCGACGTGATCACCTCGTGGGCGCCGGTCCGTGCCTTGAGGACACCGGGCACGGCGCCGTACAGGGCACCGGCGAGCATGCCGCCGATCAGGGCCAGCGGCAGGTGGATGATCATCGGCGCGTCGATGGCGAAGCCGACGATCAGGCCGCCCGCCGCGCCCATGATGGCCTGGCCCTGAGCACCGATGTTGAACAGGCCCGCCTTGAACGCGACACCGACCGCGAGGCCGGTGCAGATCAGCGGGGCGCTGTACGTCAGCGTCTCGGAGATGGGCCGGAGGACCTGGACGAAGGTACCGTCGCCGGCGATCCACTCGTTGAGCGCCTCGACGTTGAGGATCGCTCCCTCGAAGAGGCCGACGTAGGCGTTGCCGAACGCGTTGCCGACCGCCGCGAACGCGTCGCCTGGCCGGGCGAAGAAGTACGTGAACGACTTGCGCACCGTGTCGTCGAAGATGGCGATGATCAGGCCGCCGATGAACATGGCGAGGACGAACGACCAGATCGTCACCATGACGTTGTTGGCGGTGGTCACGTACCCGACGAAGGTCTTCCCGAACGACGGCTTGGAGTCCCGGACCGGGGGAAGGTCGGTCGTGGTCTGGGTCTCGCCGTCACCGGTGATCGGGCGCTCGTTCTTCACGGGTTTGTCCTTGGATTGTGGGCTCACCGGGCCTCCTCCGCGTCCGCGCCCGCCATGAGTCGACCGATCTGGTCGCGCGGGGTGTCCGGGCTGATCTCGGCGTGGATCTTGCCGTCGTAGAGGACGACGACGCGGTCCGCCAACGACAGCACTTCGTCCAGTTCGGACGAGATGACGAGGACGCCGGCTCCGGCGTCCCGCTCGGCGACGATCCGCGAGTGGATGAACTCCATCGCGCCGACGTCGACACCGCGCGTCGGCTGAGCGGCGATCAAGAGTCGCAGCGGACGGGAGAACTCCCGCGCCACGATCACCTTCTGCTGGTTGCCGCCGGACAGGCTCCCGGCGGTGGTCTCCGCCGACTCGGTCCGGACGTCGAAGGTCTCGATGTTCTCGACGGCGCTGCGCGCGATCGTCGCCTTGTTGAGGACGCCGTTCTTGGCGTACGGCTCCTTGTTGTACCGGTTGAGGATCAGGTTGTCCGCGATCGAGAAGTCCTTGACGACACCGTCGACACTGCGGTCCTCGGGGATGTACCCGACCCCGGATTCGATGATGTCGCTGGTCGAGGCGTGTGCCAGGTCCCGCCCGTCGATGCGAATACTGCCGCCGACCGTCGGCGCGAGCGCCATGATCGCCTCGGCGAGTTCCGTTTGGCCGTTGCCCTGGACACCCGCGACGCCGACGATCTCCCCGGCACGCACGGTCAGGGACAGGCCGTCGACGGCGTGCGTGCCGCGTTCGTCCACGACGGTGAGACCGTCGATCTCGAGGACGGGCTCCGCGGGGCGGGCGGGGCGCTTGTCGACCTTGAGTTTGACGTCACGACCGACCATCATCGAGGCCAGCTCGGACTCGGAGGCGGCGGGGGAAGCCTCGCCGACGACCTTGCCGCGTCGGATCACGGTGATCCGGTCGGCGATCGCCTTGACTTCCTTGAGCTTGTGGCTGATGAAGACGATGGACTTGCCGTCGTCGCGCAGGGTGCGCATGACGTCGAGCAGTTCCTCGATCTCCTGGGGGGTCAGGACGGCGGTCGGCTCGTCGAGGATGAGGAGTTCGCAGTCCGACAGCAGCGCCTTAATGATCTCGACGCGTTGCTGGACGCCGACCGGGATGTCCTCGACGAGGGCGTCCGGGTCGACCGCGAGTCCGTACTGCTCGGAGACGCGGCGCACGGCGGCACGGGCACGGCGACGGTCGAGGATTCCGGCGATGCCGGAGGTCGACTCGCGGCCGAGCATGACGTTCTCGGCGACCGTGAACACCGGGACGAGCATGAAGTGCTGGTGCACCATGCCCAAACCGGCGGCGAGCGCCCTTCCGGGGGAACTGAAGGTCTGCGGCACGTCGTCGATGAGGATCTCGCCCTCATCGGGGGACAGCAGGCCGTACAGCATGTTCATGAGCGTGGATTTACCGGCACCGTTCTCGCCAAGGAGCGCGTGAATCTCGCCCGGTTCCACTGTTAGGTCAATGTGGTCGTTGGCGACGAGGCTGCCAAACCTCTTGGTCAGACCACGCAGTTCGAGTCTCAGGGTCGCGCTCCTTTGCGCCCGATGGTTATCGCAGGGCGGGTGGCTCCCGCATGTAGCGGGAGCCACCCGTTATCGCATTCGTGCGAGCTTAGTCAGCCCTAGTTGTCACAGTCCTTGGCGCCCAGTGATTCCACGGAAACACTGGGCAGGACCACCACACTTGGGGCCGGTCTCCGTCACGTGAAGGATCGGCGACGACCCACAGTGACGGAACAACCCCTACTCGGCTGTCGGTTGCTTCTTCGACTCGATCACGATCTCGCCGTCGATGATCTTCTGCTTGACGGCGTTGACCTTCTCGGTGAGCTCCTCGTTCACGGCGTCGTTGAACTCCGCGACGGAGACGCCCTCGTTCTCGAGGGTGCCGACGGAGCGACCGGTCAGCGGCTTGCCCGAGGCGGCGGCGATGAGGAGGTCCTCGACGGCGCCGGTGATGTTCTTGACGGAGGTGGTCAGGAACTCGTCGGCGTACTCGGGCACCGAGTCGCGGCCGTCGGTGTCGACCCAGATGGAGTGCTGGTCGGGGTCTTCGGCGGTGACGGTCGGGGCACCGACTCCGGTCTTACCGGCCACGGGGAAGACAACGTCCGCACCCTGCTCGATGAAGGTGCGGCTGATCTCGGTGCCGATGCCGGTGTCGTCGAAGCTCTCGGCGAAGACGCCCTCGCCTTCCTTACCCTTGTTGGGGTCCCAGCCCAGGACCTCGACGTTGGTGTCGTTCTCTTCGTTGTAGTACTGGACGCCCTCGTAGTAGCCGTCCATGAAGATCGTCACCGAGGGGATGTTGAGCCCACCGAAGGTGGCAACCTTGCCTGTCTTGGAGACACCGGCGGCGACGTACCCGGCCAGGAAGGATGATTGGGCGGTGTTGAACTCCATCGCGTAGACGTTGTCCATCACCAGGCTGGAGTCGACGATCGCGAACTGCTGGTCCGGGTTCTCCTCGGCCACGACGGCGAGCGCGTCGGTCATCAGGCCACCGACCGCGAGGATCAGGTCACAGTCCTGGGCAATCAGGTCTTGCAGGTTCGTCTCGTAGTCGGACTGCGCCTTGGACTCCTTGGGAACGATCTGAATCGAAGGGTCCTTCTTCTCGGCATTCTGCATGCCGGCCCAGGCCGAGGTGTTGAACGAGCGGTCGTCAAGACCACCCATGTCCGTCACCATGCAGCCCTTGAAGTCCTTCTCCTCGGTCGCGTCCTCCTGCGGCGCTTCTCCACACGCGGCGACAAACAGCGCAAGACCGCATGTCACGCTGATTGCGGCCGTTCTCTTCCCACGCATGCTGCGCAAGGGCCTATCTCCTTCCTGAGGGCACCGCTGATTAGCGGTTCACTAGGAAACGGATGGTAATACCGGTTTGTCCGACCTCACCGACATCGACGCCAAGTTGTAGTGCGATGTTATTAAGCCGTAATGAGCACCGTCTGCCAGAATTGGACCGATTGTGGGCAGATAGTGGGTCCGATCACTTATCGGGCCTTGATCGTTCGTGTTCGCAGCCGACCGCGAACGGTTCTTTTCGCACATCCGGGCGCAACGAATTGCGGCGCGGACGAATGTCGTTCGCGCCGCGATCGGACGACCCGTCTTGGCCTATTCGCTGCGTAACGGGACGACACCTCATGATCATCGGGCACTTTGGCCCCGCCGAGTCGCGACGTCCCGGGTCCGGACCGCCGATCGTCCACATAATGGTGTCGAGTTCGGACGATGCGGCGCCCGAACGGCCGCCTCGCCGTGACGACTCGGTCCGGGCGGGCCGAACCGAGTCGCCCGGATTCCTAGGTCCAGAAGGTCGCGACGCCGGCGGTGATGGCCGCGAGTGCTCCGATGCCGATGAAGTGACCCTTCGAGCTGGACTCGCGCTTCTTCAGGTGCGGAATCCAGATCATGACGGCGAGCAGGACCGCCAGGACGAGCTTGACGCCGAGTTTGGCGGGATCGGGCTGAACCTCCCGGTCCGGCAGCGGCGCCGCGAGGATGATGCCCGTGACGAGCTGAACGACTGTGCCCCAGAGCATCGCGACGTTGACGGTGTAGCGGCGGCTGAGGTAGGCGACCAGCCATCCACCGAAGATCATCGCGAATCCCAGGAGGTGGGCGTAGCGGAGGATGAGATGCAGGATTTCCATGACAGCGAAGTATGCCAGACCTTCTACGTAACGTCGAAGTCAATCATCGTCACCTGATCGTGATACTTGTCGACCTTCACGCTCATCGATGGCTAACATCTATTGCGTGAGGGGGAGCGAGCGTAACGATGCGCACGCGCCTCGGTCGCCGTGGCGAATCATCGCCAGAATCGCGACCGCGGCGCGCGTTGTCGTATGTGTCCTGGCCGCGTGTGTCCTCACTATACCCGCCCTTGTGGACACCCCCTGGTCGGGCGGTCCTGAGCTGCGGCTCGTCGACGACAGCGGCAAGGATCCCAGCCCGGTCCCGTCGTACTCGCCGAGCCCGTCACCGAGCCCGTCACCGTCGTCGAACACGCCGACTCCTCCCCCCGCGAAGGATTCCGAGCCCAGCGGCGGAGGCGCCCTCGCGACCCTGCGAAGCCTCCCGCTCGCGGCCCAGGCCGGGCTGTCGGTCGGGGTCCTGGCGCTCGCGGCCGTCGCGCTGCTTCCGGGTCGGCGACCCCCGGCGTCACTGCGCGGCTGACGACGCGGTCACGCCGACACGTTGACAGGCCGGGCTATCGTTGCCCCGCTCAAAGCCCCATCACCCGACCCGGCAGGCCCGATGACCGACGCGACCTCACGCTCGCCCCACTCCCCCGTGGCGTGGGCGGCCAGGCTCGTCGGCCTCACGATCGGCGGTGCCAGCGCCGTCGTCGAAGCCCTCGTCCTCGTCGTGTGCGCGCCACTGCTGGCCGCCAGTTACCGGGGAACGAACCGACGTCGGAGCCTTGACGCCGTCGCCCACCGCATCGTCGGCTGGGAGATCCGTCGGGTCGAACGGTGCTTCGGGCAGCCGGTGCCACGAGCGCCCGGCTCCCGCGTCTGGCGCTACATCGCGGCCCGCACCCCCATCGGGCTCGTCGGGGCGCTCCTCGTGCTGATCACGGGCTTCGGGGCGGTCACGGCGGGCCGTGCCCTGTCCGCGTGGAGCATCGGCGCGGCCGTCGACGGCGTCGAGCCCTCTCCCTTCAACGTCGGATACCTCGGCGTGCTGTGCCTCGTCCTCGCCTTCACCGCCTACTTCGGACTGATCGGCGCCGCGACGCTGGAACACCGCACCGCGCTGCTGTTCCTCGGACCGCGACCGGACCAGGCGCTACGCGACCGGATCGTGGAGCTCTCCACCAGCCGCGCGGCCGTCGTCGACGCCGTCGACACCGAACGGCGCCGCATCGAACGCGACCTCCACGACGGCGTCCAGCAGCGGCTCGTCGCGCTCGGCATGCTCATCGGCAGGGCCCGTCGCGACGGGGACCGGGACGACCTGCTCGCTGACGCCCATCGGGAGGCGCTGGCCGCGCTCGCGGATCTGCGAGACGTGTCCTGGCGGATCTACCCGGCGGCGCTCGACCGGTCGGTGCTCGGCGTCGCGTTGGATACCCTCGCCGAACGCGCGACGATCCCCGTCACACTCGCGATCCGCGTCGACGAACGACCGCCCCGACCAGTCGAGACGGTCGCCTACTTCGTCGTGTCGGAGGCGGTCGCGAACGCGACCAAACACTCCGGGGCCGAGCGCGTCGACGTCACGGTCGAACGCGTCGGTCCCGAGTTGCGCGTCGTCGTCACCGACGACGGACGCGGCGGGGCCGACGCCGACGGCGTCGGGCTCACCGGCTTGAGACGACGGGTCGCGGCGGTCGACGGCGAATTGGAACTGTGGAGTCCTCCCGGAGCGGGGACGCGAATCGAGGCGACGATGCGATGCGGGTGATCCTGGCCGAGGACTCGGCACTGCTGCGAGAGGGCATCGCCCGACTGCTGATCGACGAGGGCCNCGANGTCGTCGGAACGCACCGACCGGACGTCGTCGTCCTGGACGTCCGGATGCCGCCGACGCACACCGACGAGGGGCTGCGCGCCGCGCTCGCCGTGCGCGACGCGTATCCGGGCATCGGCGTTCTCGTCTTGTCCCAATACGTCGAGAAGCGGTTCGCGGTGGAACTTCTGTCGGGCGATATCGCGGGCGTCGGCTACCTGCTGAAAGACCGGGTGGCGGCCGTGACGGAATTCCTCGACGCGTTGTCGCGAGTGGGCGGCGGGGGCAGCGCCTTCGATCCGGAGGTGGTCCGTCGATTGCTGTCCGGCGTCGACAAGAGCGATGTTCTCGGGTCGCTCACTCCAGGGGAACACCGGGTATTGCGTCTGATGGCAGCGGGTCATACCAACACCGCCATCGCGCGGCGGCTACACGTATCCCGCAGTGCCGTGGAGAAGCACGTCGCCTCCATATTCACCAAATTCGATCTGCCCGCGTCTTCGGACTACAGCAAGCGAGTCTTGGCCGTCCTGCGGTATTTCGGTGAATAGCGGCCGTTCGTTATCCCGTGTGCGGCGCGACGAACGTGCGCCGGTCATCGAGGTCGCACGCTGCGGCTTCGCCCGGCCGGTCACCGGCGCGTGGACCACCGGCGGTCACGCTCACGCGAACGCCCGACGACGTGAGAGCGTCGCCGGGCGGGAAAAGTCGATCGGGTCAGGCGGTCGGGCCCTGATTGCTCGACCGGTAGTAACCGTCGCCAATGCTGTGAGAACCACCCGGCACATCGGGCGTGGTCGGTTCGGGCGCGCTTGAGTCGCCGCCGTTGTTCTTGTCTCGACGCAACGATCGAATACGCAGTACGACGAACAGGGCGACGGCGAGCAGCACGATGATGACAATCGCCTTGGAATAGACGCCGACATATTCCTCGACGACTTCCCAATGCGCGCCGAGTCGATATCCGGCCACAATGAAAATGGTGTTCCAAATAAGACTGCCGAGTGTCGTGAATAGAAGGAACACCGGCAGCTTCATTCGTTCCAAACCGGCCGGTATGGAAATGAGACTCCGGAAGATCGGGATCATTCTTCCGAAGAAGACGGCCTTCACGCCGTGTTTGGCGAACCACGCCTCGGTCTTCTCGATATCGGAGACCTTGACGAGGGGTAGTTTCGTCGCGATCGCGATGATCCGCTCCCGACCGAAGACGAATCCCACGTAGTACAGGGCGATCGCCCCGGCCACGGATCCGGCCGTCGTCCACAGGATCGCGTCGAAGAGGCTCATGTTGCCTCGGCTGGCCGTGAATCCGGCGAGCGGCAGGATCACCTCGCTCGGCAGCGGCGGGAACAGGTTCTCCAACGCGATCGCGAGGCCCGCTCCCGGCGCCCCCATCGTCTCCATCAGGCCGACGGCCCAGTCGGTGATGCCGGCCAGTACGCCATCGGTACTCGTCATGTTCATCCTTCGTCGCATAGCGGCTGTCCCGTTACCCGGAAACTCGGTCGGCGACGTCAGACACGAACGGCCGAAGGCGAACTCCGCCTTGCCGACCGACGCCCTGAGCAGCGCCTCACCCGACCCGAGACAACGGGACAACCTCTGGTCGCCATCGAGCAGCACACCGGCGGGTCTCGCGGACGGGTTCACCGTCATGGCGATCACGTCGAATGCCGTGTGCGGACTCAACCGTAGAAGCTATCGGACCGCACGACCATGGGGCGAGCCACCGACATCGAGGCTGAGGTTCTCCTCAGTCTCGGCCGACGAACAACCCCAGAGACATCGAGAACGTTCGACTTCCGGAGGACGGGTCGACGGCACTGGCTCAGACGACGACGGTAGCCGGGGCGACGGCCCGATCCCGCCGCAACGCGCGGACCGCGTACGGACCGGCCACCCCGACGAGCACGGCGAGCGCCGTCGGTACGAGCAACGCCGTCGGAAGGTCGGTCGCGTCGGCGAGGTGACCGATCGCGGCGGGTCCGACGAGCAGACCGGCGCTGCCGAACGCCGTGACCGTCGAGAGGGCCTTGCCGACCTCGGCGCCACCCGCCGCGCCGACCTCGCTGAAGATCACGGGGACGACGGTCGCGAGCCCGACCCCGGCGAACGCCCAGCCGACGAAGGCGACGGCGATCGCGGCGTCCGAAGCCAGCGGCGCGATGAGAACGAGGACGTAACCGATGGTGGCGAACACTCCGGCGCCGCACAGCGTCAACGCGGCACCGAACCGCTCCCGGATCGGGTCGCCGAACAGTCGCACGACCGTCATCGCGGTGCTGAAGACGGTGTAGGCGATCGGGGCGGTGGCGACGTCGCTGGCGAGGACCTGCCTGGTGTGGAAGGCGGCCCAGTCGATCGCCGCGCCCTCGCTCAGGTGCCCGGCGAGGGCGACGACGCCGAGCAGTAGGACGAGCCCGGTGGCGAGGCGACGGGAGCCTCCCGTACCCGCCGTCGTCTCCGCCGCGACGAGCGGTGCGGGCAGCAAGGGCCGGGCGCACGCGATGAACACGACGAAACCGATCAGCGCTGAGGCGGTGAGCATGGTCTGTCCGCCGAGCCCGAGATACAGACCGAGCGCGGTCAACGCGCCGCCGAGCGCTCCGCCCATGCTCCACAGGCCGTGGAACGCCGAGACGATGGGGCGTCCATAGTGTGCTTCGAGCTCGACGGAGTTGACGTTCATGGAGACGTCGCCGAGCGCGATCGCCGCCCCGTAGCCGAGGGCGACCACGCAGAGGACGAGGTACGAGTTCGCCAACGCGGGCCCCAGGAGCGCGAGGACGGCCAGCGGCCCGGTGAAGCGGACGATCGTGCGACTGCCCAGGCGGTCGCACAGGCGTCCGGCGATCGGCATCATCAGGAGCGCGCCGAGGGCGACCAGTAGGAGTACGGTGCCGAGCCGCGCGGGCCCGAGCGACAGCCGCTCGTCCAGGGACGGCAGGTTGGCGGCCCACACGCCCATCACGAGGCCGGAGGTCGCGAAGCACCCGAACACACCGAGACGGGCGTGGACGAGTCGCGGGGGCGCGGTCGGCCGAAGAGACAGGCGCAAGCGGGGATCCTTGTGTAAAGAAGGCGATCAGTGGCTGGAAGGCTACCGCACCTCGACGGCCCCTCGCCCGGGAAAATCCCGCCCCGATTCCGACCTTGCTGCGGAGATGTGTTGCGCCACAGGTGTTCTCACTCGATCATTCGACGAGGACGAGACGACGATCACCGATCCACCGCGAAGCCGCGCGACACGGCTCGCTTGCCGGAACGGCATACGCGGCACGCACCGCTACTGGGCGGTGCGGCACGAACAGCACGAACAGCACGAGGCAAGACGGTGCCGACCAACGACGTTCTCCGCTTGGTTGGGCAAAAGTCCCGCTTGGTTGGGCAAATGTCGGAATTAGGCGTGTTTTCGCAATTTGACCAACCAAGCGGAGTTTTTACCCAACCAAGCGGAAGTAGACGGACGGGGCTGTCTGGTGGTCCGTAATCCACTGCGTGAGGTCGCGGAGGTCCTCGGTGTTGGAGTCGGGGACGAGCAGGACTTGTGCGGGTGAGACCTAGGTGTGGTGTCCCAGGATGCGTTCGAGGACGATCGCGACGCCGTCTTCCTCGTTGCTCGAAGTGACGTCGGTGGCCGCGGCCTTGGCCGCGGGGTGCGCGTTCGCCATCGCGTACGACGTGGTCGCCCAGCGAAGCATGTCGGCGTCGTTCGGCATGTCCCCGAATGCGATCACATCGGACGCGCCGAGTCCGCGCTCGACGCACACCTGACCGAGGGTGATCGACTTGCTGACGCCCGCCGCCGCGATCTCGAGGAGTCCGCGCCCGCCCGAGTGGCTGACCACCACGTCGCCGAGTTCCGCCGAGGTGGCCGCCGCCAACATCTCGTCGGCGTCACCGCCGGGCACGTGCGCCAGGAGCTTGGCGATCTGATCGGCCTCCACGAGAGCATCCTCTATGGAATCAACGACGACGCGCGCCTCTCCGATGCGATCGGTGCGGACGTAGGAGCGCTCGCCGACGACGACGAAACCGGTCTCCACGGCCAGGGTGACACCCGGAATCGCCGCGATCAGGGCGGCGCAGGCCTTGCGCGCCACCGGAACGGACATGGCACCGCGAAAGTGGACACGACGCGGTTCGTCGAAGGTGTAGACGAGCGCACCGTTCGAGCAGATCGCCAGATCGAGGAGGTCGCGCAGTTCGGTGAACTCGTCGAAGACGCGCGGGGGACGCGCGGTGACGGCGGCCATGACGATGCCGCGATCACGGCAGGCGCGAATCGCGGCGGCGGTGCGAGGAGAGACGGAGCGGTCGTCGCGCAGCAGGGTGCCGTCGAGGTCGGTGGCTATGAAACGGGGCGGCATACCCCCGATTGTGCCCGGCCGGAGGCGATGACGAGCGGGCAAGCTGATGCCCGCGGTGAAGGCCGACGGGTACACGGGCACGGCCTGACCCCGGCCGCCCGGCGGGCGAGCGGGCGAGCGGGCGAGCGGGCGAGCGGGCGAGCGGGCGAGCGGGCGAGACGGATTCGACTCCCCTTATTGGAGGCTCATGGCCGACTCGGCGGATCGAGGCGGCGACGACGGCCCTCGATCGCGTCGTCGCTTCGTTTCGCCGCGGCACACACGAAGGCCGATGCGGGAACCGCTCCGGCAGGACGAACCTCCTACGCGCGGCCCGAGAGCAGCGGTGGCGTCCGAACCGCGGAGTCACATCACGAGATCCGCGCACGCGCGGCCCGCGCCCGATCGAAAGCGGGACACCAACGCCCGGACCGGGGCGCTGCTCCGCCGACCGATCCCGCGAAGCCACCCCCGGTGCGGGCCGAGACTCGCGAACGCGCGCGTGGGTCGTCAGCGCGCCGAATAAGGCCGCGCCCCGGGCCGCCCGATCCAGCACGGCGTCGATCGCGCGCGCGTACGCCGGGTGGACTTCGGCCCCGGTCGCGGCGGCCAACCGATCGGTCGCGATGCGGAATACCAGCGCTCGGGCGCACATGCCGTTCCATTCCGGTAGGTGCGACCAACGGTCCAGGACGGAGGGATCGGCGCCGTGCCAACACATCGCGTCGATGACGGCGACCGCCGACGCGTGGGCACGGGGACGCCAGTACGGGGGCCAGTCCATGACGAGCGGTCGACGACCGGGGGCGAACATGACGTTGCCGAGTAGGTCGCCGTGGATCAGGGAGGACGGTGTGGTCACGGGCCCCGCGACGTCGAGCAGTCTCAGGACGACGGGAAGCTCGGGCGGAGGCGCCTCACCGAAGGCGATCCTGTCGGCCACGGCCCACGGATCGTCCCGATCGTCGAGAAAGGACGGCCGAGGCACGGCGCGCAACGCGTCCCCGAAGGCGAGTCCGGCGAGCACGATGTCATCCACTCGGGACGGATCGGGGGCGCCGTCCGCGAAACGCCAGGCCTCGTATCCGTCCTGCCACCAGGCACCGTCGAGGGTCGGCATCGGTTCCGGCACCGCGAAGTGATCCGTTGTGGTCAGTCGGGACAGGACGGCCGCTCGCCACGTCGTCTCGGGTTCCCAGCCCGGCTTGAGGACCAGGCCCCCTACGCGCCAGGTCACTCCTTGGCCACCGTCCAACAGAACGGGGTCGCCGTCGACGCCCCAGGCGCGGCGGATCGCCGCTGACGGTCTGGTCATGGACCCGACGTTACGGCATCGACGGAAGCGGCGTCGGCGGTGCGGTGCGGAAGGAATGGAGCTTCCCGCACCAAGAGGCTCGCCATGGCCGGTGCGTGAATGTGCCAATATTGCGCACAGTGGAGTGAGTGACCGTGAAGTGCCCCGTTTTGACCTGGCACTTAACGGAATCGGCGGGTCGTCCTAACCGGTAGGACGACTTCGATCAACCGAAAGTACTATGCGCGGACCGGTTCTCGCGTGATGTGATCTGTCCTACGCCGAATGGCTTCCCCCGTGGCCATTCGGCTTTTTCGTGCCCGCGTTCGGAATTCCCGGTGTCCTCATTGGCCTGGTCGTCGAACATCGCGAAACGGGACCACCGCCCCGTTCGAGCGGGACCAAAGAACCGAAACGTCAACCGGTGGCGGCGCGAACGGCCCGTTCGATCTTGACGCGATGCCCGGGGAACATGCGCAGGTCGTCGAGCTGATCGAGTGCGTACCAACCGAAGTCGGCGGCCTCGGCGGTCCGTTGAGGCTTCTGCGACGCGTCCGCGAGTCGTCCGACGTACAGGAACAGGACCCACTCGTCGTCGACGCCGACCTGCCGGTTCGGATACACGCCCGCCAGACCCTCGATGTCGACGTGGATGCCGAGCTCCTCCTCCGTCTCCCGCACCGCGGTCGCGGCCGAGGTCTCCCCGACCTCGCACGCGCCGCCGGGCATCGCCCACTCCCCCGTGTCGGCGCGCCGCATCAGCAGGACCCGGGCCCTCTCGTCGAGGATCAGGGTCTCGGCCGCCGTGATGGGGGTGACGACGTCGAGCAGACCGAAGTCGTGGCGCCTCAAGGGAGTGTCGTTGTCCATGCTGTCGAGGACTTGGTCCATCGTCTCGACGACGCGGCCGAAGCGGTTGACGTTGTAGGGGTCGGCGGTCGCGTCCCGGCCAGCCGCCGCGATCGCGCGGATCCGACCGAACTCGTCGCGGACCTCGGGAGTGGGTGCGAACGGCACCTCCAGAACGGTGCGCTCGGCGCCCGCGACGAGGTACTCGGTCAGCGGGTCGACGGCCTCGGCCCGGTCGACCTCGACCAGCGGAAGGCCCGTGGTGTCCATGAAGGTCACATCGACCACATAGGTCAGATAGTAGGTGTGCGCCTGGGGTACACCCGCCGCGATGCTGTCGCACAGGCCATGCGGCACCGGCAGGGCCTCCTCACCACCGAGCACCGACGCGGCGAGCCGTTTCACCGCCGCCTCCGGATCGATCGCGGGGTCGACGAACGCCCGGGGCGCCCGTGCGATGCCGTCGTCGCCGATCCGCAGGAGCAGACCGCGCCGCTGATCGCTGAGGACGAGCACGACGCCGAGCAGCGGGGTGCGCGGTCCACCGTCGGCGGCGAAGATCCGACCGAGGGTGTCCGCGTCTCGAAGGTCTATCATGGACATAAGGGCGGCGACGCGGTCCCTGAGCTCAATGAAGCGCTCCTTGTCCCCCGGCGCCGGATCGTAGTGCAGTCCATTGGCGACGTCGGCGCGCAGCTCGTCCACGAGGATGCCGAGCCGCCGCTCGCGCGATCCGACGACGGCCCCAGGTTCCACTGTCATCCCGCAACGATAGAGGCCGCACCGTCGCGAGGCGGACGGGCTGTGGCACGGACGTCGGGACCATCGCGAACGGGCGTCGACCCCGGCGTCGAGGGGTCGCGTGGCGCCCCCGAAGCGGTGTCGACCTAGCCATCCCGGGGACGTCCGGACGACTCACGCCACGGAGATCAGGGAGCCGGGCGCAGCCGCGTCAGCTCAGAATCGCCGCCCGCCACGAGACCAGGCGGGCGAGCACCTCGCGCGTCTCGGCGTCCGGCGCCAGCCCGGCGACCCGGGCCGGGGCGTCGGAGCGCAGCGCCGCCACGAGTCGATCGAGCTCCGAACCGGGCAGCGCCGTCGAGGCGACCTGCCCCACCGCCGAGTACCAGGTACGACCACCGACGGCGGACCACACGACCGGTCTCGCCGTGCCGTGCACCGATTCGGCCCCGGTGAGTGTCGGCACGGGCAACGGCCGCGGCGTCGGCCAGAAGCCCGCGGCGGTGTGGCGCGCCAACGCCACCGTGATCCGCCTCGTCCTCGTGGAGCTCCCGACGATCGCGCCTTCGGCGAGCCGACGGGCCGAGGCGAGCGTCGACCGCGCGGACCGCTGATCGAAGGGCACGTTCCATGGCCCGTCCCATGTGGGCACCGAGGTGCCTAGTGCGGTGGCGTGACTGATGAGATCGTCGGCGTAGGACGTCGACAGGAGCTCGGTCAGGTCGTAGATCGTCCGATGACCCTCCCACGGGAATCCGACGTTGATGCTGGTGGCGGGCTCTTCGCCGAGATTCTCGCCCACGTGGTGGTAGCTGGAGGGCCAGTAGACGAGATCCCCCGCGTCCGCGTCGATCGAGATCGACGAGTCGTGGTGCTCGCGGTAGTCGGTGATCGTCGTGGCGTCGTGATCCCAGGGCCGCTTCGGCCACATGCGCATCCGCTTTCGTCCCGATAGGACGTACATGAAGGTCGCGAATCGATCCTTGTGGACACCGACGGGCGTGTACGCGTAGTTGCCGTGGAAGAGGGTCGTGATCGCGCTGGTGCGGGGCAGGCCGACCCGCTTCCACAGTTCGCCGAAAAATCGACGTTGGCTGTCCCACAGCGCGGCCGACGGAATGTGGACGCCGTTGACGGTCAACGCGTACGCCTCACCGCCGAGCAGGTCGGTGATCCGCGCGCCGTACGCCGCGAAATCGACGTCGGTCGCCGTCGGCAACCACGGCGCCGCGTCGACTCGACGACGATTGCCGCTCGTGAACTGGATGATCGACGGAATCCGACCGTCCGGCGTCGGAGCGCACGCGGCGAGGACCGCCGAGTAAACGGTATCCATATCGGTCGGACCTTGAACCGCCGCGCGGTACCGAACCGGACGGCGCCCCCAATAGCGGGTCGCGAATCGGTCCCAGTCCAGCCGATCCTCGATGTCGTACCCGGTCATGCGTTCCGCCTCTCCACCAGGTCGATGGCCCGAATCACGTAAAGCCGGTAGAGCAGCGGCAGGGCGCCGTTGTCCTCGCCGTCGGCGTAGCTGCACAACTCCTCGACCGTCGCGGTCGGTTTGGCGCGCAGTCGATCCAGCACCGTCCCGGGAATCGTGCCCGTGACGGTGAAGACCTGTCCGTTGACACCCCACAGTGAACGGTCAGAGTTCGGCTCGGGAATAATGTGGACGTCGGTGACGAGCGCGAGCACGTCATCGTCATCCAGTGCCTCGGGTTCGCGTGGCGAGGGCGGCGGCTCCAGACCCGCGGAACTGACCCGGCCGAGCCACTGCACCGCCTGCCAGCGTTCGAGCACGCTCGCGTCGGCGACCTCCTCCGCCAGGAGAACGGGCTCGGTGTCCAACAGGCCCGGAAGCTCACCGTCGGAGTCGTCCCATGGTCGGTACGCCACGGCTCCGTCGCCCAACGCGTCGGCGTTGGCGGCCAACACGTCCACGAGTTCCACGATCGGAGCGCTCCCCCTCGCGAGGACGCGGACGCGCGCGACCATCGAGGCCGCGGCCGAGGCGAGTCGCGGGCGCGTGCCCGCCGGTGCCACGAGCACGGCACCCGCGTCGAGGGGGTGGGCGTCGTCCCCGATCTCGATGACGGTCGAGCCGGAGAGCCCGAAGTACATCGTGGTCTCGTCGACGGGCGCGACCGGGAGGACTCCGTGGCCGTCGGCGAGGATCACCTCGGTGCCGACGGGCATGATCGGATGTCCGACCTCCATCCACAGTGCCGAGAGTCGTTTCCGCAGCAGAGCCCACAGGGCGTAGTGGTCGAACAGGGGCTCGGTCACGGTGAGCGCCCAGCCTTCGCCGCGCTCGCTCATCGAGGACAGATAACCGTCGAGGTTCTCACCGTGTTTCGGCACCAGGTCCGAGACGTCCGGAACCCGGCCACGCTCGGTGTCCAATGTGACCGCCGGGACGACGGAGTACCGCATGCCGCGTCGGAACGGGGCGCAGGCGTCGACGATCGCCTCGAACACCGCGTCGCTCGGCAACGCCGGTTCGTCGAGCCGGACGAACGCGACGGCGGAAGCAAGCCACGCCGTCGTGAGGTCCTCATGTGGGGTCACTGGTGTCCTCCTTGTCGAAGCGCCGCCGAATCCTCTCGGCGTACCGCGCCAATGATTCGAGACCCATCTCGCGCCGTCGTTCGTCCACCGAGTCCGGATCGGAGACGGGATGCGGTACGAATCGATCGCCCTCGCGAGCGAACTTGGTGCCGTACCGCTGCGGGAGTCCGCGCGCGATGAGCAGCGCGTCCTCCGTGTAGGCGAGCTCCGAGGCGGGAATCGCCTCCATCCGGACGGCGGCGCGCATCGCCGCCAGCATCCGTAGGCGACGAGCGAGCTGGCCCTCCGCGTGCTGGACGAGGCGACAGGCCGCCGCGCTGGCGTCGGGCCCCACCAGTTCGGCATCGGGCCAGCCGTGAAGGTCCACGACGGTCTCGAGCCAACGCAGACCCTCACTGGTGAGCGCCCGCAGCCGGTCGGCCGTCTCCCCGGGGGCGAAGTCGCTGTCGACCCATTCGGCCCGCAGCACGGCGTCCACATCGTCGAGACGGCACAGACGCCGGGCGATCGCCGCGCGCTCGTCCTCGAACGAGAAAGCCTCCACGGCTTCCGGACGCAGCCGGATCATGGCGTCGTCCCATGTGTAGTGAAGGACGTGTCCGGCGCGCGGCCACGGGAGACTGATCGAGTCGACAGGCGGACGATCACCGCCGTCGGTCGCCGCGAAGGCGATCAGGTCGCGCAGGACCGGTCCGAGACTCGTGAGATCCCAATGCTTTCCGGCGAGAGTGTCGGCGTCCGGCGCGTCCGCGGGACGGTCGACGTCGGCGCGGACCCAACCGTCGTCCGAGAGATAGCGAATCACCCCGGTGTCGACATCGGACACATAGTAGGGGACGTCTCCCGCGTGCAGTTGTCGGAGTTCCGTGTCGGTGAACGAGGGATCGAGGGGCTCGCCGAGCAGGGTCCAGCGTGCCAAGGCGTCCGAATAGTCGGCGGTGGAGCGCGGAAGGACTCGAATCGGCGTGTTAGACAGCAGACGTGTCGCCGCTTCCGTGACCGTGTCGCGATTTCGGCACAGGGTCGCCCACACGCCGAAGGCGCCGGAGACGACGTCGTCGAGGTACGGCCCATATCCCACGTCGCCGTCCTCGTCGGCGACGACGATCGCGCTGTGGTCGCGTTGCCAGGGCCGATCGACGAAGCGGAGAGTCCAGCGATCGCCGGTCACGTCGAGGAAGGCCGGAGCGCCCTCGTGTCCGCATTCGCGCGCTCGGTTCTCGAAGCCGACGTGGTGGGTGTCGGTCGCGTCCGACTGCACCAGCCCGGTATCGGACAGGCGAGGCGCCGGACGGGCCACGATCTCCAGGTCGACGGGCACGTACCGACGCTGGTCGCCGTCGTCAGCGACGAGGAGGTTTCCCTCCCCGAGGTCCCCGACGCCGAACGCGACGCAGGCCGCCGCGAGCGCTCCCGCTCGCTTGTGGAACCAGGCCGCCTCGTCCTCGTCGAGCACGGTGCCGAGGAGCGCGGAACCGTCCGTCAGCCGCCGCGACGGCGCGACGGAAAGCCAACGCTGCCAGAGGTACTCGGTACCGTCCTCGCCACTTCCGTCATATATGGACATTTGGGGGAGATCGACGTCGCCGTGCTCGGACGGCAGCCCGTTGAGCAGACCGAACAGCGAGTCGCCACCGTCCGCCAGGATCAGCGCCTCGGCGCGAGCGGGGCGTGGCTTGTAGGCGAGGGCGCCGCCGTCAAGATCGACGCGAAGCACACGGCGACCGTGGTTGTGGCTCTCGTTGCCGTGCGTCGACAACGCGAGGATTGGTCCATGGTGGTCAGTGAAGCGGTCGCGATCGCGGGCGAAGCGGTCGAGAAAGTCGCCGAGCCAGTCCAGATACCACCGGCCACGCCGGGCCACGAAGCCCTCGACGTCGGGATGCCGGTTCGCCGCGCAAATCCCGAAGGCCTCCGACCACAATGGCCCGAAAAGGGCCCCGTTGCGTGTCGTCAGGACATCCGGGCCGATCAGTTCGGCGCGGTCACGGCCGGTGCCGACGCACCAGTCGTCGACGCGCCGGCATAGTGCCCGCAGCGGACCGAAGGCCGGGACGGAGAGGCATCGGGCGAACGTGTCGACGGCGCCCGACGGGGGCGCGATTCGAAGCAGGCGCCCGGCGTCGGTCAACGTCGCGAACGGCAACGCCGTCTCCGCGCCGTCGGCCAGCAACGTCTCGGCGCAGCGGCGGGCCGACTCGGTGGCCGTCGGCGGGGCGTCCGGCGCGCGCCAGATCACGGTGAGCGACAACTGTTGCGTACCTTCCGAAAGCGGTTGTGACGCGAATACGGTTTCGTGTCAACGGATCGGATTGGAGGCGGTGCTGGTCGGGACTTCGGACGGACCCGGACCGTGCTCCGCCTCGATCGATCCGACGTCCCGTTTCGAGAGCGGCGGATCGATCAAGAGGAACCACGTCGATGGGTCACCCATCGGTTCTAGACGCGGTGGAGGTTCGGCACAACGGGTGCGGGTCGCCTGCTCGCAGGCCTCGACCTTGCGTTCCAGCTCACCGAGCATCCTGTCGACGACGGCGCGCCGTTCGTTCGTTATCGGCATGTCGATCACTCCCTCACGGCGATCCGGCCACCGACGGCCGATCCTGAAGCCGGTTGCTCAGGCGCTCGAGGGTTCGCAATAGATGCGAGTTGCATGTGACGGACGCGGCCTTCGTCCGACGGTCGACCTTGGACTCCAGATCGCCCAGCATTGCGGCGATGGCGTTGTCGCGGCGGGTCTTCCTGCGCATGACGGAACTCCTTGCTGAATCGTGGCTTCGGGTCAACGGACGGAGGTTCGCTCCTCGGGGGGNCGACCGACGAAGAACCGTCGGCCGGCCCGCCTCGGGATGCCCTCTCGCTCAGGTGGAGCGAGCAAGAGAATCGGCTAGACGCAGTACATGTAGCGCGAGCAGGTGCGCTTGGTCGGGGCCGCGCCGTCGATCTTGCGCTCGAGCTCGCCGATCATGTGGTCGAGGGACACCGTCTGTCGTTCAAGTTTCTTGGACATCGAAGCACTCCAATCTAAGGGAGGTGAGAGACCAGACCCTGGTTTCCACGGTGACCGGTCCGTCGCCCACCTGCCCCGCGATACCGCTCGGCACGTGCGCGAGCCTACGGACGGTGACCACGTGAGTCCAGCTCTGGATTCTGAGAGCTATCGTTCCCGAAGGCCGTTTCGGACACCTCGGAACCGTCGTGGGCGACTTCCCACGATGGACGAAGAGGTCGCGCCGCCGATTGGGGGTCCGAACCGGAACGCGGCGGAGCGAATCGAGGGTGACTCACTGCGACACATCGGTGTGACATCGAGACGACCGGCGACAGGACGACCTCTAAACGCAGTACATGTAGCGGGAACAGGTGCGGGCCGCGGCCGCCTTGCCGTCGATCTGCCGCTCGAGGTCACCGAGGATCTTGTCGAGGGCGACCGTTTTACGTTCAACCTTTTTAGACATGGAATGGCTCCTTCTGCGTTTCCGGGAATGAACGGCGACCGGGCTCGGTGTCGAATGCCTGGCACATACCGCGCGTCGACGCGAGTCGCGGAATCCGACGTCCGCCGTCAGCGGGAGTACACATCCGAGGACGTGAGACCGGGAACGACACTATGGACGTCAATCCGCTCCAATCGCGATAACGGACCAGGTAGAACCGGAAATCGACACACCGATCCAACGTTGATCACCGATCAGCGTCGGACTGGGCTCGCCGACACAGCCGCAAGTCTAGACAACACCGAGTTTCATTGCTAGATCTAGATTTCTGTATTCCTCAATGATATTGGAGACCTCGGCGGTCGAAGCGGAATACTATTCGTCACGAAGTCGGAGCGAGGAAGCCGCCGATCCATACGGGCGTTTCCTTATCCTTGCCAGCCCAAGCGATGTAACCGTCCGGCCGCACGAGCAGAGCCCACCCGTCGCTACCTTGTGGACGCACCGACACCACATGCTCGACCAACTCGGGCGGTACCTCCCCATGGGACGAAGCGATGTAGACGAATTTGCCGGCGCGTAGAACCTCGTACAGGCGAGTCGCTCCATCGGCCGATTCCGGCCGCACCAACACGTCGGGCGCACGCCGTCCGACGGCGCTTCCGACGCCGGACGGCACCGGAAGCCGCACTCCGACCCCCGACACGAGCCGAGTCGCGCGCCCCATCACCGGGGGCAGACGGAGCATGGTCCCGACGACGGCGTTGCGAACGCTCCGAGCGATCGCCGACCGGAGCAGTCCGACCCGCAGGATCATTCCGCTGGCGCGCAGCACGTCCTTGCCGATCGGATGCCGCTCGGCGGAGTACGAGTCGAGGAGGCCGGGGACGGCCCAACCGTGGACCGCGGCGGCGAGCTTCCAGGAGAGGTTGGCGGCGTCGAGCAGGCCCGCGTTCATGCCTTGGCCGCCCGCCGGGGAATGCACGTGCGCGGCGTCCCCCGCGAGAAAGACCCGGCCGACGCGATAGCGCGGCACCTGCCGCTCGTCCGAGTGGAAGCGCGAGGTCCACCGGACGTCCGCCATGCCGAAGTCCCGACCGAAGACCGCCAGCAGCAGCCGCCGAATCTCCTCCGGCTCCACCGGCGCGTCCTCCGGCCTCGTATCGCCGAAGGTCCGGTAGATGACGCGGTGGTACCCGTCCCCGAACGGCGCGATGAACACGAACCCGGCCGAGGTCCCGTTGACCGTCACCGTCTCTCGTGGAGGGTCGTCGAACGCGACGTCGGCGAGCACCATCGACCCGATCGCGAGTCGCCCGGGAAAGGGCAGACCGAGCGCCTCGCGAACGGTGGACCGGACTCCGTCCGTTCCGACCAGATAGGACGAACGGTGTTCGACCTCGGTCCCTTCGGGAGTCCGCGCGATCACCGTTACACCGGAATCGTCCTGCCCGACGTCCGTCACCGTCCGTCCCGTGAGGATCTTCGCCCCTGCGTCGAGCGCGCGACGGCGCAGAAGGCGTTCGGTGTGGTACTGCGGCGTGATCAGGACGAAGGGGAACCGACTGTCGATGGTTTCCACTCGCAGATCGGCGCCGCCGAACAGACGCAGCCGACCCTCTCGGTGACCGGTGGCGATGAGCTCGTCGGCGAGGCCACGGGCGTCGAGAGTCTCCAGGGTTCGAGCGTGCACCGCGAAGGCCCGCGTCAGGTTCGACTCGCCGTCGCGCTTCTCCAGGACCGTCACGGCGCAGCCGGCCTCCGCGAGATCGCCGGCGAGCAGCAACCCGGTCGGGCCGGCCCCCACGATCACGACGTCGTCTCGATGTTGACTCATGGTCGCCTCCAAGTATTTCAACGCTTGTTGAGTTAATTGAACACCCGAACGGACGCCTCGTCAAGGCATTCCCCGATGGACACGCCACCATGCCGAAGTGGCCACAGCTCACTAGGATTCACCAGGTGAACGACACCCCGGACCTCACCGAACTCCACGGACCCGCCACCCATGACGCGCTCGCGAACGCCTGGCGTTCGTGGGGTCGGCTCGACGAACACGTCATCGGCCACCTCGTCAACCCGTCCTTCATGGGCGGCCCACGGTGGCCAGGACTGCGCCAGGCCCACGTCATCGCCCGCCGAGACGACGCCCTCCTCGTCGCCAGCGACGGCCTCGCCGACCCCATCGAGTGGACCGACGCACCCCCGTCGAACGGCTTCGGCGTCGAGGTCTACGGCATCGCCGAGGGCCTGCCGACCGACGCCGACACGATGACCGTCGCCGCGACGTGGCTCACTCGGATGGTGATGACCGTGTCCAACACGGTCGCCGGCAACGGAACCCGCTTCCTCGACATGCTGGAGCACTACGGGTCACTGACGATGGACCTGCCGGGCGTCGTGCTGCCCGACGAGGCGATCGCGTTCACCGGGGACGGCCGCGACCCCTGCGTCCTGCTCGGGCTCGACCACACCGAGATACCGACCACCATTGATGGTCCCTTGTCGACTATTCGCCTGGTGAACGTCAAACTGCTCACCGCGGCCGAGGCGGACTACTGCGTTCAGGGCACCACCGGTGTCGCCGAAGCACGCGGCGAACTGGCGCGACTTCTCAAGACCCGGCCGAACCCGCTGCGTTCGAGCCTCGACCGACAGTCGGTCGTCTGACGGCCGCCGCGCTCAGTCCTTCGCCCAGCGAACGACTTCGGACGTGACGAGTTCCGGGCATTCCAACTGAGGGAAGTGGCCGATCTCGGGCAGCAGCCGCCATTCGTAGTTCGCCGTCACGTACCGACCGGACCCCTGCGCGGTGCGCGGCAGCAGACAGCTGTCGCGCTCGCCGTGCAACTGCAGGGTCGGAACCCGGATCGGTTGCTGCAACAAACGGACGAAACGACGGCCCGCGAGCCGAAGCGACGTCCGCAACGCCCAGCGATAGGCCTCCAGGGCGCAGAACGCCGCCTGCGGCAGTTGGATCGCGTCCCGGCACATGCGCACGTACGCGGCGAACTCGGGCGTCTCCCGCCACCGGGGACCGGCCCACGCGCGCATCAAGTTCGCGACCATCACCGCGTCGTCGCGCGTCACGACGTGCTCGAAACGCGGAAGCTGGAACGCCAGGATGTGTCGGCTCGCGGCGAGCTGCCCGCGCGGATCGACGGCGAGCGCGGCCCGCTGCCGCAACGGGTGCGCCGACGAGAGGACGACGAGCCGCCGCACACTCGCGGGGTGGAAGGCCGCGGCGGCGAAGCCGAGCAGCCCGCCCAGGTCATGACCGACGACGATCGCGTCGCGCTCTCCGAGAGCTCGGATCAGGCCGATGATGTCGGCGGCCATCGTGTACACGTCGTAACCGGTGGGCGGCTTGTCGCTCGCGCCGTATCCGCGTAGATCGACTGCGGCGGCGCGGAAACCGGCGTCGGCGAGCAGGGGGAGCTGATGCTGCCACGTCCACCAGTACTCCGGGAAGCCGTGCAGCAGTAGGACCAGCGGGCCGTCACCCTGCTCCGCGACGTGGAAGCGGGAGCCGTTCGCGTCTACGAAACGGTGTCGCCACGGGCCGTCCACCAGGATCGCGGTCTCATCGATGGATCGTCTAACACCGGGCATCCCTCAAGCCTAAGCGACCGAACCGTCGACGCCGGTCGACCGCGCCGCGTGTCGACCCCTTGGCGATCTTGCGAAAGCGCTCGGATCAGGGCCGTGCGCCGTCCTCGCGCTGGCGGACGCGGTGGCGCAGCAGGAAGGCGGCCGCCAACGAGGCGATGAGCGAACCGATGAGCACCCCGGCCTTGACCCGGGAGAGTTCGTCGGTGCCTTCGAAGGACAGCTCGGCCATGAGGAGGCTGACGGTGAAGCCGCAGCCCGCGAGAACGCACACGCCGATCAGGTCGCGCCAGCCGACGCCAGAGGGGAGGGTCGCCAGTCGCAGCCACACGGAGAGACGGGTGCCACCGAGCACCCCGATGAGCTTCCCTACGACGAGGCCGAGCACGACGGCGAGCGCCAGGCGGTCCGTCGGGAGGGCGGCGAGCGCGGCGCCGTCCAGGGTGATGCCGGCGGCGAAGAACGCGAAGACGGGCACGCAGAACCCGGCGGAGAAGGGTTGGACGAGGTGCTCGGCGCGCAGACCCGGTGACTCGAGCTCGCCGGGGTCGGGTTTCACGCGGGTGGCGAAGGCGATGAGGACGCCCGCGATCGTCGCGTGGATGCCGGATTCGTGCAGCGCCGCCCATGCCACGACGGCGAGAACGATGTACAGCGGCGGGAATCGGACGCGGAATCGTTGCAGCAGGGCGTATACCGCGACGCAGCCGATCGAGACGGCGAGCGCCGTCCAGTTGAGACCGGCCGTGAACAGCACCGCGATGAGCAGGATCGCGAGGAGGTCGTCGACGACGGCGAGCGACAGCATGAAGATCCGCACGCTCGTCGGGAGCGCGCTGGCGACGACGGCGAACACGGCCAGGGCGAACGCGATGTCCGTGGCGACCGGGATCGGCCAGATCGAGGAGGCACCGGGTTCGCCCCACGCGACGGCGAGCGCGACGAGCGCGGGCGCGATCATGCCGCCGACCGCGCCGAACACCGGGAGCATCGCACTGCGCACATTCGACAGTTCACCGGAAACGAACTCGCGCTTGAGTTCCAGTCCCGCGACGAAGAAGAAGACCGCGAGCAGGCCGTCGGCCGCCCAGGTCGCGAGGCTCAGGTCGAGGTGCAACGCGGACGGGCCGACGCGGAAGTCGCTGAACGAGCGATAGGCTTCGGACCACGGGCCGTTCGCGGCGACGAGCGCGAGCACCGTCGCGACGAGCAGGAACTTTCCACCGGTGGTCTCAACGCGTAGGTAACGACCGAACTCGTCGGTCGCCCGCGCCAGTTTACGTTTCGGCATCGCACCCTCGCCATGTCGACATCGGATGGTCCGCACGCCACGGACCGGTCACGAGCCTATCGAAGAGACTGGACGGTCACGTCCACGTGACGCGACGATGAGACGGATGCCGCGTTTCAGCGGCGCGCGTCCGGCGGCCGAGAGCCGGGATGGTGGATGGGGCCTTGACGCCCCATCCACCACTATGATCAATCCTCGGTGGACTTTCCGCTGGTCATGCCGTCGGCGATGAGCTGCATGACCGTCTGGTCCTGCAGGGTCGTCACGTCCCCGAGGGAACGGCGTTCGGCGACGTCGCGGAGCAGGCGGCGCATGATCTTCCCGGAGCGGGTCTTCGGCAGTTCTGGGACGACCATGATCTGCCGGGGCTTGGCGATCGGGCCGAGGGTCTTGGCGACGTGGTCGCGCAACGCGGCCGTGAGTTCGGCCCCGTCCATCGCGTCGGCACGCAGGATGACGAACGCGACGATCGCCTGACCCGTCACGGGGTCGGTCGCCCCGACGACGGCGGACTCGGCGACGGCGGGGTGCCCGACGAGCGCCGACTCCACCTCGGTGGTGGAGATGTTGTGGCCCGACACGAGCATGACGTCGTCGACCCGACCGAGGAGCCAGATGTCGCCGTCGTCGTCGCGTTTGGCGCCGTCACCGGCGAAGTACATCGAGTCGAAACGCGACCAGTAGGTGTCGATGAACCGCTCGTCGTCGCCCCAGATGGTGCGCAGCATCGACGGCCACGGCTCTCGGATGACGAGGTAACCGCCGCCCCCGTTGGGAACGGACCGGCCCTGGTCGTCGACCACGTCGACGTCGATGCCGGGCAGCGGGCGTTGCGCGGAACCGGGCTTGGCGGAGGTGACTCCGGGCAGCGGCGAGACCATGATGCCGCCGGTCTCGGTCTGCCACCATGTGTCGACGACCGGGCAGTTGTTGCCGCCGATGTGTTCGCGGTACCACATCCAGGCCTCGGGGTTGATCGGTTCGCCGACGGAGCCGAGGATGCGCAGCGACGACAGGTCGAAGCCGGCGGGGATGTCGTCACCCCACTTCATGAAGGTGCGGATCGCGGTCGGGGCGGTGTAGAGGATCGAGATCCTGTACTTCTCGATGAGCTCCCAGTAACGTCCCTTGTGGGGAGTGTCCGGAGTGCCCTCGTACATGACCTGCGTCGCGGCGTTCGACATAGGACCGTACACGATGTAGGAATGCCCGGTGACCCAGCCGATGTCGGCTCCGCACCAGTAGACGTCCGTCTCGGACTTCAGGTCGAAGACGGCGTGATGGGTGTACGACACCTGGGTGAGGTAACCGCCGGAGGTGTGCAGGATGCCCTTCGGCTTCGCGGTCGTCCCCGAGGTGTACAGGATGAACAGGGGGTGCTCGGCGTCGAAGGCCCGCGCCTCATGCTCCTCCGAGGCCGTGCCGACAACGTCGTCCCACCACAGGTCCTTCTCACCCCAGGCGACCTCGCCGCCGGTGCGACGCACCACGAGGACCTTCTCCACGCTCGGACACAACGCGACCGACTCGTCGACCGTCGACTTGAGATCGCTGGCCTTGCCGCGGCGGTAGCCCCCGTCCGCGGTGATGACGAGCTTGGCGTCCGCGTCCTGGATGCGGCCCGACAACGCGTCGACGGAGAAGCCCCCGAACACGACGGAGTGCGTCGCGCCGATCCGGGCGCACGCCAGCATCGCGACGGCGGCCTCCGGAATCATCGGCATGTAGATCGCCACCCGGTCGCCCGCCGCGACCCCGAGCGACTCGAGCGCGTTGGCGGCCTTCTTCACCTGAGTCAACAGATCGGCATAGGTGATGGTGCGGGTGTCGCCCGGCTCGCCCTCCCAGTGGATCGCCACGCGTTCGCCGAGCCCGGCCTCGACATGCCGGTCGAGACAGTTGTAGGCGACGTTGAGTCGACCGCCGGTGAACCATTTCGCGAACGGAGGATTGTCCCAGTCGAGAACTCGATCCCATTTCGTGGCCCACGTCAAACGGTCGGCCTGTTTCTCCCAGAACGCGAGGCGGTCGGCCGAGGCCTCGGCGTAGGCGTCGACCGTGACGTTCGCGGCGGCGGCCAGTGCCGGCGGAGGATCGAAGCGCCTGGTCTCGGTGAGCAGATTCGCGAGGGTTGACGCTGGTATCGGGGTGTCGTTCAATGCGGTCTCCTTGCCTTGTGACCAAACTGGCCTCTGACGGCGAACGGTCGCCGCGCGCCCGGTGTGAGTCGGGCCCGCCGGCGACCCCGTGCAGGTTATGAGCAAGACCATAGTCTCCGCACGTCCGCCACGCTACTGCGCCCCGGTGATTGTTTTGTCGAATTTTGCGCACATTCGAGCAATACCGGTCACAATGACGCAGCCAAAGCGAGACCGTCGTCATGATCGCATGACGACGGGTCAGTCCATGCCCGGAATTGTCCCCGCTCATGCCCGTTCGTGATGAGATCGACCGCTTTTTCCACCACGGCGGGCAACACCATCGACACAATGATCCACATCTATGCCAAGCAGGACGAATGTGCCTGCCCGCGTGTCACCTGCCCCCTCGCATCGGCGGTATGGTCTGCGACGTGGAAGATCCCCTTGCCCCACTGATGGAGCTCGCCGAAGTCGCCGACGCGATGGAACAGGCACGCGCGGACGTCGACCGGGCGTTGTGGCACCGGGCATTGCGCAACAACGGCGCCGCCGTCGCCACCGAGGTATCGCTGCGCTGCGCGGTCGCCTCCGCCGCCCTCGAAGGCGCGGAATACGACCTGGACGACGTTCGGGCGGGTACGGTCACCGACCCCCTCGTCCAAGGCGCCCTGCGCGTCGCGACCGAACTGCCGACGCTCGCCGACAAATGGACGGCCGCCCCGCGCCAGGTCCTCGCCCGGCTGCACCTGCTCGCCGCTCGCGATCTCGGTGACGAGGACGACCTCGGACGCCCCAACATCGACCGCGACGGCTCCGTCCGGCTCGCGACGCTGTGCGTCCTCATCTCCAGCAAGACCAGCCTGCCCGCCGCGCTCGTCGCCGCCGTCGTGCACGGCGAACTGCTCGCGTTGCGGCCGTTCGAACACGCCAACGGCATCATCGCCCGGGCCGCCGCCCGACTGACGCTGGCGTCCCGGGGACTCGATCCGCGCGCGCTCATTGCCGTCGACACAGGACACGCGCGTCGTTCGCCGGAGTACACCGGTTCGTCGCTGGCGTTCGCGACCGGCACCCCGGACGGACTCCGCTCCTGGTTGAAGCACTATGGACAGGCGATCACGGCGGGCGCGGAGAAGACGACCGAGATCTGCAACATGGTCCAGAAAGGATCTATCCCGAGTTCCGGGAACTGATCCGGATCAGGGGCGTACGACGGGGTCCCACGTGCCATAGGCGACGTGCGGGTAGACGTCCGCGGTCTCCGCGACCGTCGGGTACTGCGATTCATCCACAGTGATCTTCCCCGGCAGCTCGCCCGATTCGATCGTGCCGATCATGGAGTCCCGCCAGGACGTCCCGCCGACGATCAGACCGCCTGCGTCCCGCAACAACGCGGACGCCTCAACGTCGATCGCCTCGTTGAACGTCGACATCACGGTGAAGTCGATCGTCGTCGGGTCACCCTCGTCAATGGACGCCTCGGTCGAGATGAGCTCACCCCATCCGTCGACAAGAGACACGGGAATCCAGTCGAACTTGGACAGGCCGATCTCCGGTTCCACCGGGACGTCCGCCAGTTCCATCGTCCCCGCCACCGCCATCGAGGCTCCCGGTGGTAGCCAGGTGATCCCGACCTCCTCGTCGGCGACCCGACCGGCCGCGGACGCGATCTGCGCGCCGGACTCGTCCAACCACGTCAACGCGGTCGACGTGTTCGCCACCGCGTCGACGCGACTCTCGTTGCGCAGCAGCAGGCCGTAACTCACGACGACGACGTCGCCGTCAGACAGCACGGTGAACCCGGACTCGGCGATCACGATCCCGCCGCCGTCCGAAGCGACCGGCCCCGACATCGGGGACGGGGACGGCTCCGGCTCGGAAGCGGCCTCGACGCCGCCACAACCCGCCGCGAGCATCACCGCCACGATCGCCACGCCACCGCGCCACCACCGAGACACACCCATCACCGTCCACCTTCGCGTCACGATCACACGGCCACACACCGGCCGCGGCCCTTGACCCTACCGGGTAGTGGCAAGCGGGGAAAACCACCGTCGAGCGCAGTCCGCCTTCGCCGGACCGAAATATATAATGGATTGTCGATGTTCGGAGTCGTTACAGCGCATGCCATCGCGCCGTAGACAGTCACATGTAGAGGATTAACCGTCGGAAAGGTCCAGGCAGTTCGTCCAGTTGACGACGATGTCACTGGTCTCCGCGTCCGCCTTCGCGGGCCACTGGCCGACGGCGCCCTCGATCGGGATCTCCCGCGCCGGGAACATCTCCGTCACGTCCGCCACCGCGATCGCGCCCAGCAGGCCGTCATCGGCGTCCCTCGCGACGACGAGCGCCTCGCCCCGACAGTTCGCGTTCGAGGACGGCCCGGTCGTCGTCACCGTCGCGGACACCTCGGCGCCGTCCGACGACGGCTCGATCGTCACGTCGGCCACGGCGATCGTTCCGTCGAACTCGAGCTCCCCCAGGCGATCCGACGGGAACCACCGATCGTCCGTGACCTCCACCGTCATGTCCTCGGGCTCCGCCGTCAGGCTCATGACCCGACCGATGACCGTCGTCGTCCCCGGCATCAGATCGATGACGTGGTTCCACTCCTCGGTGGCGGTCTCCCCGCCCTCCAACTGCCAGACCAGACCGATGTTGCCCTGCTCCAACAGATCCGTCTCGCTGGTGTTGAGCACCTCGACGGCGAACGCGACGTCGACCCGGCCGTCGACGGTCTCCACGACGGAGTAGCCCGAGTCGACGATCTCCAGCGCGCCACCGTCTCCGGCGTCCTCGGTCGTCACGACCGGCTCGCGCTTCGGCGGGCTCGACGACGCCGTGTCGTCCGGCTCCTCCGTGCCGGCGCACCCGGCCAGCACCAGGGCCGCGACCACACTCGACAGAACCAGGGTGGACTTGGCAGCCCCGCTACTCACTGTGCGCGGCCCGGACGGCGCCTCGCCGTGTCGGTGACCCCGAAGACGCCACCGGTGTTCGGTGGCCCCTCCGCCTCGCGCCACGTCCACCCGGGACCCGCTCGCACCGGAAGTGGACTCCCAAACACGCCTTAGCACTCGCATCGCGGTCTCTCCTCTGGTTTCGGACTGCAAACGATACTCACGACGAACGTCCCGCCCGAATGCTCCGGGCGGGACGTTCGTCATACGGTTCAGCCGGTCAGTTGCGGTGCCAACCGTCCTCGCCGGGGGTATTGCCGTCGGTGAGGTTGGGTGTGCCGTCGCCGGTCGGCTCGTGCGGCAGGACCGTCGCGACGTCGAGCGGGTCGATCTGGGAGAGAACGCCGTCGATGCCGGAGTTGCTGTCGTTGAGCGCGTCGGCGATCGCCTGCTCCTCGCTCGTCATCTGCTCGCGGGCCTTCTCCAGGGCGTCCTTACAGGAGTTCAGGACGGAGGAGACGGAACCGCCTTCGATGTTCGCGGCGTCGATCGCGGTCGTCGTGAGGGACGCGCCCGCGCCGACCAGCGCCATCGCCCCGGCGATGCCGAGGGAGGCGCCACCGGTCGGGATCGCGCCGACGACGGCCGCGGCGACACCGATGAGACCGAGGGCGACCTTCCAGTCGTCCGCGGTGCAGTCGTTGAGACTGTCGAGCACCTTCTTGGTCTCGTCGGCGATCTTCTTGGCGTCCACGCGGGCCTGCCGGAGGACACCCTCGTAGATGTGCAGGGCCACCCGCAGCTCGTCGACGACGGCCTTCTGGTTGGTGATCGCGTTCGGGAAGGGGTCGAGGAAGTACTTCTTGAAGTCGTGCTGCGCCTCACCGGCCCACTTCTCGACCATGCTGGTGGCCTGGCTGATGACCGTGGTCCGGCCGGACTCCAACGACTCCTTCGTGGCGCCGACGGCGTCGGCCATGTCGGAGGCGTTGTTCGGCTCGCGGTCGTACAGCGGCTCGAAGTACGCCTTGATCCAGTCGTAGTCGGAGGCGTCCGTGAGCTCCGGAACGTTGGTGCCCCGCGAGTAGCCCGAGGTCATCGAGGCCTCGTAGTGCTGAGCGTCGACCGCCGCGTCGATCATCGCGCTGACGGCGGACTCGACGTCGCCCGCGCTTACGTATTCGATCTCCTTGGCACGCCCGGATACCGGCTGTGCGAAATCTGTGTCACCCATTGGCTGGAACCTTTGTGTGGGAGGGAATGTGAGGGACGGCGGCGTGGACGCCCGTCGGCATCGCCCGCGTGACGACGGGTCCTATCGCTCGTGCCGTGACCCTGGAGGAAGAGTAAGGAAGAGTGGGTTACTGGGGCTCGTCCGACGACGGCGCGTGCTGCTCCGTCGGGGGACGCTCGTAGTCGGGGCCGGTCTCGATGCCCTCGATCGCGGTCTCCAGACCGGTCTTGTTGCTCGCGTCCTGCTCGGAGAAGGCGATCGCCATCGCCGCCAGGACGTCGCCCGCCTTGTTCAGGTTCTCGTTGGTCTTGACGAAGATCCTGTCCTGCAACGTGTTCCGCAGGGTCGCCCACGGCCCCGCCATGGGGCTCGTCCCGCTGGCCGGGCCGGTGAAAGCGCCGTCCGCGGACCCCGCGGTGGCGTGAATCGCGGTCGCGGCCGCGGCGAACTGGTTGGCCGCCGTCGGAAGGTCGACGGCGCCGACCCGCCACATCTGGCTCAGGTCGTCAACACTGATCTCTGTTGCCATGCAAGGCACCTTTCTCACGGGGTGTTCCGGATTGCCCGCCGGTGTCCGGATCGGTCCGGTGTCCGGATCGAACGATAGCGAGCGATTGCCATTACATACAGAGCACACCCGAAACCTCACGGCGATTTCACGGCGCGGGCGGTTAACGGGCTCGAATGGGAAGGGCGGTTACAGTATCAACGCTCACCACTCCTCGAAAGGTTTCACATGGTTTCCATCGCCGAGCGAGCCGCGAGCATGACCATCAGCGTCGTGTCGCCGGACAACCAGATCCGCGGAGTCCTCAAGGGAGGGTTCACGAACCCCCAGCTTCAGTTCCGGCCCGGTTGCTACCCGTACTACGACGAGCGCACCCTGGAACACCAGCTGGCGAGCCTCGCGAAGCTGATGTACACCGGGTATCAGCGCGGTTACAACCAGATCATCGACGAGGCGGGCGGCACGAGGACCGTCGATCCGCGAATGGCCGGTTCGATCGCCGACATCGGTTACCTGACGGAGCTGCGTCAGCTCACGGTGCAGGGCGCCTCCCGCGACAACATCGTCCGAGTGCGATCCCTCGCCCTCATGGACTGGAAGGTCCGGATCGCCGACGGCACCGTGCAGGCCGTCGAGGAGGAGCGGTTCCTCCAGTACGCGCTGGAAGCGGCGCGCACGGTCGTCCAGGAGTTCCAGTACGAGCGGATCGCCCTCGTCGACGAGTACTACGGCCTCGGCAACCCGGAGTTCACCGCGTACCGGAAGAAGCGCCAGGCGGCCGAACAGGCGAACTGAGGCGGCCGGGATCCGAGACGACGCGGCGGCGAGCCGCCGCGGTCGTCCCGGCCATCGTCACGGTTCGTGGACGTCGACGACGGACGTCAGGCGGCCTGACCGACGTGGATCGCCGACTCGACGACGGTGATGCCGCGCGCGCGGTCGTGCAGGGACATCGCGATCTCCGGCGACGCCAGGTCGCTCGGGGTGTACACCGGGATGTCGAGTTCCATTCCCGCCTCGCGCATGCCCAACGGGGACCGCGTGATCATGCCGCTGGCGGCCAACACGGTCAGGCCCCAGTCCCGCAGCCGATCGACACCGAACACCGCGCCCGACGAGTCCCCCGCCGCGAAGACGTAGGCGTCGATCATCGACCGCAGGCTCGGGTGCTGCACCAGCTGGGACGTCTCGGCCTGCATGATGCCGTCGGCGATCTCCAGCACGATCGCGTCGACGCCGAGGCTGACGAGGCGGCCGTACAGCGCGTTCGCGGCGGGCACCAGCTCGTCCATGGGGACGCGGTACGTCGTCGGGTGCCCGGCGTCCACGAAGTCCAGCGCCTCGATCGCGCCGGAGTCGCGGAACAGCCACGGGTCGCCTCCGGAACCGGTGCCGGTCAGCTTGGCGGCACCGACGCGCAGACCCGCGAGGCTCAGGCCGCGCACGATCGACGCCACGGTCGTCGTCTTGCCCGAGTTCATCGAGGTGCCCACGACGGCGATCGTCGGCGGGTTGGGAACGACCTCGATCGGCGGCGCGATCGCGTAGTCGGCGAGATTGCGGACGCGGCCCGTCGGCCCCGCGAGCAGCCCCAGGGGCTCGATCTGGGTCGGGGCGGCCATGGTCGAGTGCCGGGCCCGAACCTTCGCCATGACGCCGCCCTTGGCGACGAGATCGGCGGGGCCGAGGTCGTCGGGGAGCTCCGCCTCGAACTGGTCCGGCGCGTAACGCGCGCCGCAGGCCACGAGGATCTCGTCGCCCTCGTACAGGGTCGCCTGGCGACCGCCGGGCTGCTCGAGCGTCTGGTGCTGGCCGAGTCGACTCACCCGCGCCACGATCAGATCGCCTCGACGGGGCACCGCGCCATTCACCAGGAACATGGGTTCCGACAGATCCACGACACGGGCGGTGTAACCGACCTTCAGCCGAGACAGGCGCTCGGCCGACAGTGAAATAGCGTGCATGCGCATGCTCCTGAACTGCGAAATGACCCGCGAATGGGCCGAAGAATGATGATCGAAGAACCGCCATTCCTCAACAGATGGAATGCGGTGAGTGGACCGTATACTACGACGCCACTCGGGCGTTGAAAAGGCACCCCGATCATTTTTTCGAGAGGCTGTCCATCTCGGTCGCCGAAGTGCGACGAAAGGGGGATCGGCATCGGCCGAATCGGCCGTCGAAGACACATTCAAATGCCGCCGAATGCGAGTGTTCCCACGATCGATCGAGCCATGTCTGCGCAGGTCAGAGGATTACAAGCGGGAGTTGACGCGCGTTCGGTAAATTGTCGACAATCTCATCGCAATCAAATCAACCAGACGTATATGTCGAATCGCCTTGATCATTTACGGAACGTTCATCGACGTGTCGGCGTGTCATCGTGAGAAAGGGCGCCCTCTACGGGCGGCCCCTAAGGTGCGGCGCGTCCGACGATGGGTCGACGATGCCCACCGAATCGGCCGATTGCCAATAACCTAAATGGGTTCGTCGAACCCGGCGGCGGCGCGCTCCACCGCTTCGCGCATCGCCGACGAGCGCGCGGCCCCCGTCGTGACGACCGCCGCCGAGGCGGCCGCCCACAGGCACGCGCCGAGCTGCGCGGCGACCATGCTGTCCGACCGCCCCGGAAACCGTTCGGCGACCGCCGAGAGCACGCGTCGCTGGGCGTCGACGAGGCGTGCCGCGAGAGTGGCGGGAAGGCCCGGCCCAGAGCGCGCGACGAGCGCGGCCCGCTGGTCGGCGAGGGCCGACACGGAGGACGTGGCGTCGAAGGCGTCGACGAGGGAACGGACGGCGGAGCGGACGGCGCGTCGTGGACCGTCCTCGAGAGGTGTCCGCGCGACGGCGTCGATCGCGAGGTCCACGTACTCCTCGACGTGGTGGAAGAGGACGTCCTCCTTCGACGGGAAGTGAAGGAAAAAGGTGCGGGGCGCGATCTCCGCGGCCGCGGCGATGTCGGCGATCGTGGTGTCGGCGACGCCGCGTTCCGAGAACAGCCGGGTCGCGGCGGCGACGATGGCGGCGCGCGTCCGACGACGTCGACGCTCCCTCAATCCCATGTGCTCGGTCATGGTTCCTCCTCGAAGGAAAGAGTACACTAGTGCATCAATGCACAAGTGCACCGAAAGGAAGACCATGCGACACACCGGACGCACCTACGCCGTGACCGGCGCCGACTCGGGAATCGGGGCGGCCACGGTCGATCTGTTGCGCCGCGACGGGGCGACCGTCATCGCCTGCGGAACGGGTGACCACGTCGATGTGCGCGCGGATCTCACGACCAGGTCCGGACGGAAGGCACTGGTCGCCGCCGTCCGACGGCTCGCACCGCGTCTGCACGGCGTCGCGACCGGCGCCGGGACCGGCGCGGCGACGCCGGATGGCGTGCGGCTCAACTACTTCGGCACCGTCGAGGTGCTCGACGGCCTACACGGACCGCTCGCGGAGACCGGCGGACGCGCGGTGGCCGTCACCTCGGCCTCCGCCTTGTCGCACGGCGACGCGACGATCGTCGACTCATGCCTGTCCGGGAACGAGGACCACGCGGTACAGGCGGCGCGGATCGCCGTCGACCGGCGCCGTGGCGGCGCCGTCTACCGGTCCACGAAGATCGCGGTGAATCGCTGGGTCCGCCGCTCCGCCCCGACGTGGGCCGAAACCGGAGTGACGATCAACGCCGTGGCACCGGGCGTCGTCGACACCGAGACCGCGCGACGGACGATCCTCGCGGACCCGATCGCCGCGCGCGTGGTCGCCGAGGCGCTTCCGCAGCCACTCGGATTCCCGGGACCGCCCGAGGCCGTCGCCGAGGCGATCTCCTGGCTGCTGTCGCCGACGGACGGATTCACGACCGGACAGGTGGTGTTCGTCGACGGCGGCGCGGACGCGACGCTGAGAGGGGACGAACCGTACGCCGACGGCGTCCGGTACGGACCGGTCGCGACGGCACGGATGCTGTGGTGGACGGTCGCGGGACGTCTCCGCCGACGTTGACGACTAGTCGTCCTCGCCCGCGAGGGCCGCCCGAAGTCGTTCCTTGTGCGCGCGGCGGCGATTCATCCGGGAGTCGACGTCGGCGAGCATCGCGGCGCGAAGCCGACGCAACAGGACCAGCGACAGCAGGTACGCCCCGAGCAGCGCGGCCATCGCCAGGACGAGCGGGTGCAAACCGGTGGGCCACAAGGCGACCGCGATGACGACGAACAGCGCGAGCCGGGCCAGCAGATACGTGACTGTCGGCGACATCAGCGTTCTCCGCTCAACAGGCGAACCCCGATGAACCACAGCACCGTGTAGATGACCACGGCGCTCGCGACGGCGAGGGCGCCCGTCAGCAGCGGCAGCCACCAGACCGGCAGCAGGGTGATGAGGCCGAGACCGGTGACGACGGCAAGCGCGGCGGCGACGGGCGCGACTATCCAACGGGCCGTGACGAAACGCCAGGCCCGGAAATCGTCGACGAAGATGAACACCGCGAGGATGCCGCTGATCCAGCCGGAGATCTGGCCGAAGCTCTCCCCGAAGATCCAGAAGAGACCGTCGATGACGCACAGCAGCACGACGCCGACGGCGACCATGAACAGCGCGTACGCAAGTGCCTCGACAAGCGACACGATTCGGCCGTCCTCGTCGCGCTGCGGGAAGCGCGGCGCCTCGGCCTCGGGGGTTTCCTTGCGCTCGGCCATTGTCGGACTCGTCAGCTCCACACGTCTTGGGGTTCGGCACGCCGCTGCGCAGCGGGGACCGGCGGGTCGTAGGTGCGCACGACCTCGTACCGGGTGTTGCGCTCGACCGGCGTGAAACCGGCGTCGCGAATGAGCTCCAGAAGCGACTCCCGGTTCATCGTGTCCGGGGTGCCGTAGGAGTCGGCGTCGTGGGTGATCTTGTACTCGACGACGGACCCGTCGAGGTCGTCGACCCCGAAGCTCAGCGAGAGCTGGGCGACGTCGAGGCCGTGCATGACCCAGAAGCACTTGACGTGGTCGAAGTTGTCGAGCATCAGGCGGGACACCGCGAAGGTCTTCAGCGACTCGGCGGGCGACGCCATGGTCGTCTGCGCCTGGATGCGGTTGCGGACCTTGCCGTCCTTGGAGTCCACGAAGTCGTGCTGGTAACGCAGCGGGATGAAGACGGAGAAGCCACCGGTCTCGTCCTGCATCTCGCGCAGGCGGATCACGTGGTCGACCCGGTGCCGGGGCTCCTCGATGTGTCCGTACAGCATGGTCGCGGGGGTGCGGAGGCCCTTGGCGTGCGCGAGCGCGTGGATGCGCGACCAGTCCTCCCAGTGGCACTCGTGGTCGACGATGTGCTGCCGGACCTCCCAGTCGAAGATCTCGGCTCCGCCGCCCGTGAGCGACTCCAGGCCCGCCTCGATCAGCTCGTCGAGGATCGCGTCGGCTTCCAGGCCGGAGATCTTCTCGAACCACTGCACCTCGGTGGCGGTGAACGCCTTGAGGCTGACCTCGGGCAGCGCGGCCTTGAGCTCGCGCAGGACGCGAGGGTAGTAGCGCCACGGCAGGGTCGGGTGCAGGCCGTTGACGATGTGCAGCTCGGTGGGTTTCTCGCCCTCCATCTGCTTGGCCAACTCGACGGCCTGTTCGACGCGCATCGTGTAGGCGTCCTTCTCCCCCGGCTTGCGCTGGAAGGAGCAGTACGCGCACGACGCGGAGCACACGTTGGTGAGGTTCAGGTGCCGGTTGACGTTGAACATCACCCGGTCGCCGTTCTTGCGAACGCGCACCGAATGCGCCAGACGCCCCAGCCAGGTGAGATCGTCGACCTCGTACAGGGCAACACCGTCCTCACGGGACAGTCGCTCCCCGGCAGCCACCTTCTCTTCGATCTCGCGTTTGAACGTTTCGGACGTCATCGCGCACCTCGATCCTCGAAACCACGTGCCAGGGAGCCTACAGCCGTGACGCGTGCCGCACCCTGCGAGGCCGACCGGGCGGCAGCTCTCTTTCATGCCTCTCAACGAGGGTCGCCTGCTCGTCCCGTCATCGCGGGTCGACCGGAACGCGGCGCGGGTCGACCGGCGAGGGGAGACCGCCGGTTCGCCGGTGTCGGTCGTGCTCACGAGGTGTCGTCGTTCGGCGAGGCGGACGTGCGGACGGTCCACCTCGGGCGAGCTCGACGCCGCCGAATCCGGTCCGCCCGGGCACGGACCCACGCTGGCCGTCGCGATCGGACTCGAAGGTGGACGCGTTAGCGAGGCGAAGGACTCGGGGCGCGACGCCGCCGGCGTGCCGGTCACGGTGCGGGAGTGGGACGACGGCGTGAGGCGCCGTCCACAGGTCGCGTGGCGGGAGACGAGGGTCCCACGCACGCCCTCGACCCCGAGTTCGTGACAATCGTTCACCTGTGCGACTGGTGTCAACGGGCGGTGTCCACGTATGGTGTTCATCGGCATTGCTAAATATCTCCCCCCTGCGAAGGCGAGACATGAAGATCACCTCCTCCCGTCGTGTCGGCCGCGTGGTGTTGTGTCTGGGCACGGCGGCAGTCCTCGCGGCGGCCACCGGCGGCCCCGCGTCCGCCGATCCCGTCGAGTTGGCCGTCCCCGACGATGGCTCCCGCCCAGCCGGCGACCCCGGTCTGGTCGGTGGAGACCCGGTGCCGACCCCCGGCAACTCCCCGGTCGCGGGCCCGGGCATCACCCGCGGCCCCTACGCCAACCGGATCGCGGAGCAGGCCCGCAGCGTCGCCGAACTCGGCGAGGCGACCACCGCCGCCAGTGAGGACGTCGACGAGCGGGCGACCGTCGCGAACGCCGCGTTCCAACGTTGGCAGGGCCTCGCGACCGAGGCTGCCCAGCTCGCGGACCTCGCGGGCGAGATGGCCACCCAGTCCTATCAGGACTCTGCGGGTCAGGTTCCTGGCCTGTCCGACCAGTTCGGCGACCTGTTCAGCGTCCGCCCCGGCCTGCTCGACGACGACAGCTCCGCGATCTCCGAACAAGCCGTCGACGCCGCCGAAGCCGCCGAGCTCGCGTTGGCGTCCTACGACGCCGCCCTCGCCGCGCAGTCGATCGCCGAGAACGATCACGCCGAGCTCACCGAGCAGCTCAAGGACGACAACACCGAACTCGAGAAGCTCATCGCCAAGAACCAAGAGGCGATCGAGCTCCAGGAGAAGAAGGAAGAAGCCGACAACGAGCGCAAGCTGGAGGACATCGGCAAGGAGATCGACGGTCTCGTCGCCGCCGAAGAGGCGCAGGAGGCCGTCCTCTTCGCCGTGAGCCAGGTCGGCAAGCCCTACGTGTGGGGCGCCGAGGGGCCGAACTCCTACGACTGCTCGGGGCTCGTGCAGACCGCGTACGCCAAGCAGAAGGTGCAGTTGCCGCGCGTCGCCAACGACCAGTTCCGTGCGACCCGCACGATGTCGGTGCCGATCGAGAAGCTGCTGCCCGGTGACCTGATCTTCTACGGTGACCGTCCCGGCGACTGGACCTCGGTCTACCACGTCGGCATGTACATCGGTGACGGCCAGATGGTGCACGCGCCGCGTCCCGGCGACGTCGTCAAGATCGTTCCGGTGTGGCTCGCCGACTTCTTCGGCGCGCACCGCGTCGTCGAGGCGACCGTCGTCGATCCTCCGCTCGACGACGGTGAGCACATCCCGACGCCGCCGAACGGCGACGAGGAGGCCGTCAAGCCTGACGAGGCGAACCCGCCTCCCGCGCCGGGCACGACCCCGACACCGGCTCCCTGAGCCGACGCTTCGTCCGACTCGGGCGAGACGCTCGGTCGAAGACACCACGCGATTCCGGCGCCGGTCAAGGTTCCGGCATGCCGAAGCACGGCGGCCCGTTCCACCTGTCGCCGATCCGCCTCGGGCGCTCGACCACGCGGGAGGTGATGCCGCCGTGGACGACCTCGACGCCCGTGCCTACGCCCTGAGACGATCAACTCACCGGACGACCCGGAACTACCGGTGCAGCCGGTCACGCGGTTGCGGCCATGTGGCACCGTTGAGAGCGACGAAAGGTCTCCCCGCCACCCCGGTTGCGGTGTACGCCTGTCGGTGGCGCCGCTCGCTGCGGCCGTGACCGTTCGTCTCGGTGTTGGCTGGGCTTGGAGCCGGAGCGAAAATGGACAACAACAGTTGCGTGGCCTGCGGCACGCGTGTCGCGAGCGGAACCCCGCGCTGCCCGCAGTGCGGTGTGCCGATGGCACCGCCTCCGGGCGGTTTCGCCGCGGGTGGACGAGGCGCGCCACCCCCCGAATCGGCGACACCGGCACCGTGGCACGCGGACGCGGCGAACGCGACCGGCCCGGCCGGGCCGCCGCCACCGCCCGACGTCGCCCAGCAGCACGACGGTGGTTGGGCTCCCGAGCGACCGCAAGCGTGGCGCCCGTCGACCCCTCCCCCGCCTGCGACACCCGCGCCGTGGAGCCCTGACTCGACGACGGGGCAGCCCGGTCAATGGGCTCCGCCTCCGGCGGCTCCCGCGTCGGCTCCGCCGGCCGCGCCACCCGCCGACCAGTGGGGGCCACCCCCGTCCGCACCCGCATCGGCACCTCCGGTGTCCGGCGCGCCAGCGCCCTGGAACCCCGGAACACCACCACCCCCGCCACAGGGCGNCCAGTGGGGNCCACCCCCGTCCGCACCCGCATCGGCACCTCCGGTGTCCGGCGCGCCAGCACCGT
>NZ_CBCRZX010000002.1:195687-253573 GCF_965137155.1 Stackebrandtia soli | reverse complement strand
GTCCCGCCCCGTCCCGTTTCTCGCTCCGTCCCGTCCTGTGGTGAAACGCCGGAACCCCCTCGGCGTGGTGCCGAGGGGGTTCCCGGGATTGAGAGTGTCCGATGTGTCCGATCAGGCGGTGGTGTCCCAGTCGGAGCGGGACAGCCTTCGCTGGGCCACGTCCAGATAGGTCATCGCGGCCGTCCACGCCGTCGCGAAAGCGTCGGCGTCCGCGCGGCGCGCCTGGCCGAAGACGTCCCGAGTCACCGCTGAAGCGCTGGAATGTAGTCGCTCCAACAGTTCCGCGGAGTGCGGAAGGAAGTCTCGCCGCAACCGCTCACCGGTCACCTGGATCGTCCTGTTCGAACTGGGACCCGCGCAGTCGCGCCCACCGAGTGCGACCCTATGCAGCACCTGGGCGAGGCCGGTCAGCGGCGACGTCGTGCCCGGCGGCGGTGCCCCCAGGCGGGCGGCGCTCGCGTCGAGCGTCTCGAATCCGAGGTTGACCATTCGATCGTCGACCCGCACGGCCAGTGGAGCTATCGTGCGGGACCGGTGGGGGACGAACCGGGCGATCATTCGCACGGGAGTCGGCGCCATCGTCGCGAGTCGACGAAGGTTCGTGCCGAAACGCAGCCGATCGTCGACGTCGTCGGCGATCGCGCGCGCCCGCATGCCCTCGGCGGCCACCTCCACTCCGGATGGCCCATGTAGGACTTCTCCGTCGAGGAACAGCAGGTCGGCACCTTCGTGTCGCTGCGTCGGTGGGACGGTCAGTGCCGCGAACGCCCGGTCGAGCTGTGTCGACAACGGTGTCTTCCACAGCGCGGCGACGGCGTCGTCGTCCCAGGTGGCGGGCCCCGTCGCCGTTGCCGACGCCCCGGAACCGCCGCCGACGCGACCCGTGGTCGTCGCCGTCGCGCCCTGGACGAACAGGGAGCTGCGGCCCAACGCGTCGTGCTTGGTCGACAGATTTCCGAGGGTGACGGGGGCCCGATACAGTGCGAAAGGATCGGCGTCCGGCAACACCGACGCGACCGACACGATTCGACCGGCCGACCCGACGAGATAGGTGACGGCGCCGCCGTACCCGGTGTCGGACAGGATCGGCGTCGTGCACAGCCCCGTCAGACTCGTCGTCGGTATCGGCTGATAGTCGCGGCGGCCCACCCCGAGGTCATCGGCGCTCGCATTGTGCCGCAACCTCCACGCCGTGCCCAGCAACTCGGACAGCAACGCGACGCAGTCGGACAGGACGAAGTGCGGCCTGTCGGCGGCCAGGTCGCTGATGGCCTGCGCCAGAGCGGTTCCGGCAGCCGCGAGTCGATGCAGTCCCGCGATCCGGCACGCGTGCACGGCCCGCAGCAGGGCGGCCCGCGCCGTCGTGTCGGCGGCGGCGATACCGGTCGACACGAGTTCCGTGCCGACCTGCCACGCCTGATCGACGGCCCGCCGTTGCGCTGGTTTCAGGACCACGGCCTCCGCGACCGGCGCGGACGGTGCCTTCGTGACGGCGTCACCGGCGCCGACGTCGGGGTCGTCCCCGTCGTCCGCGCCATCCGTCAACGGCAGCACGTTCGCGACGGCGAGCACGTGCCCACAGCGCGGGCTGAGCAGGCAGCCGCAACCGATGTGCCCGATCTCCGTGACCGGATCGGCGCTCACCTGGACGGTCTCACCGCCCGCCGCGATCGTCCACTTACCGTCCTCGTGTGTCCATTCCCAACCGTCGGCTTTCGACGGATCGGCGTCCAACCGCTTGCGGACCCGAGCGGGCGCGTCGGCCAGCACCGTCGCCAGCAGGTTCGGCGTGATGCTTGGTCTCATCGATTCCTCACTTTCGAGCCGATCCACGACGCGAGCTCGCTGGGGCTGAGCGCGGCCACCGGCATTCCCGCGTCGGCGACGGCTGCCGCGATCGACGCGTTGTAGACCGGGACGCCCGAATCGTCCAAGGCGGCCAGTCCCAAGAGGACGGCACCGGTCTCGGCGAGCGCCCTGACTTGACCGAGCAGTCGCGACGTCGAGGCGCCCTCCTCGAAGTCACTGATGACGGCGACGATCGAACGCGACGGCACCGTGAGCCGCTCCCTGGTGTACGCCAAGGCTTTGCCGATGTCGGTCCCGCCGCCGACGGACACCTCCATCAACAGCGACAGTGGATCCTCCACCCGGTCGGTGAAGTCGGCGACCCGCGTCGAGAACGTCGTGAAGTTGACGCTCAGGGACGGCACACCGTGCAGGATCGCCGCCGTCAAAGCGCTGTAGACGACGGAGCGCTCCATCGAGCCCGACACGTCCACGACGAGGTGGACGTGCCACGAGGCCGAACGGTTTCCCCGACTGCGGAAGACGGGGCGCTCGGCGGTGATCGTGATCTCGTCGCCGTCCCGTTGTGCCGTCCGCAGGTTCCGGCGCAGCGTCGCGGCCAGGTCGAGTCGGCCGGTCGGCCGGGCCGTCGGTCGCGGAACGGTCAGACCGGTGAGCGCGGGGCGCATCTCGACGGCGAGCGCCTTCGTGAGCTCGTCGATGAGACGTTGCGCGAGCTTGCGCAGCGCCCCGAGCTTCGACTCCGGGAGCGCGCCGGCCATCGACAGGACGGTGGTGAGCAGGTCGACCGAGGCGGTCACATTCTCCGGATCGAGTTCGAGAACGGCTTCGCTGCGCCCTGCGGACGCGGCCTTGGCCAGTACTTCGTCGCGGACTCGACCACCGAACAGGTCGGACAGTTCCTCCGCCCATTCGCGGACCGTCGGGTAGGGCTCCTCGGTTCCGCCGCCCTCATTGGAGCCTTCGCCGTGCCCGTGCCCGTACAGTTCGTCGAGTGCCCGGGCGAAGCGCCGCTGACCACTGGGGAGTGCCTCGGTCTCGCGGCCGAGAATGAGCCGCCAGCGGTGTTTCGTCTCGTCGTCGAGTTCTGCCGCAATCTCCTCCAAAGTGGATTGGTCGATGTCGACGTGGTCCGCTGGTTTCGCGGTCTTCGTCGCCAGCGCGGGCGGAACCGCCGATTCGTCCGGTGTGGACGACGGTGCCGGTTCGGTCGTGGGACCGTCGAGCACGGCGAGCATCGCGGCGACTGCTGCGAAGCCCGTGTTATCGGCGTCGGCGTAGCGGGGCAGGTCGGTGAGCGCCGAAGTCGTCGCCGGTGTGGCCGAGACGCCGATCGCCCGCAGGAATCGTTCCCTGGCCGCGGTCGACAGTGTCTCGAAGCCGTAGCGCAGGTTCGGCAGCCGCGCGAGGAACACCTCGGGCGACCAGGTTCCGACGCGGCGGCTCAACGCCGTCAACACTTCAAGCGACGCTTCCACCAGCGGCGCGGCGACCACGAGGACGCCACGCAGGCGGTCTCCGACATCGGCACCGTGCTCCACCCAGGACGCCACCTGGGTCGCCAGCCACTCCGGTTCTGCCGACCGCAGCGATACCAGCGCGGCGGCCGCCGCGCCCTGGGCCGCCGGCGCGGACGCGGTGGTCGCGTCGGCGATGCGCCGCAGGCGCCAACTGAGGGTGGCCCTTCCGTCGTCGTCGACGAGTCCGATGAGATCGCGCAGCGCGGCGAGTTCGGCGTCGCTGGTTGCCCCGGCGAAGCCGTCCACTCCGGCGACCGCGCGGGCGAGCAGCCGGGCGGCGATCGAGGCCGCCTCGGCGGGAGGCTCGTCGAGCCCCGCGTACCCTCCGTTGTGGATCGCGTGGACGAGGCGGTGAGTGGCGATCAGGTCCGGAAGCCCCGCCGTCGCGGCGAAGTCGTCGTCCATTTGGGACAACAGTTCCCGAATGAAGCCGACCAGCCCGGCCTCGGCGGCCTCGGCGAGCGTCGAGACTAGGCCGGCCCGCCAGAGGTTGGCGCGCAACCGCCCGGTCGCGGCCGACACCAGGTCGGGGCCGTAGATCGCCGCCAGTTCGGCGGTCGCCGACGCCCGGGGTGTCCAGTTGAGACTCCACCCGCGGGACACGGAGTCGACGCCGCCGACCCCGCTCGTGCTGACGGGTGTGGCGTAGTCGACGCCCGCCGCGCGGAGGCGGTGCAGGGTCACATGTCGCCGTTTGTCCAGTGGGGACTTGAACGGGTCGATCCGGTAGGCGGGATCCTGATCCGGCAGTCGCAGTTCGGTGCGGAGCCGCTCGACGTCGCGGACGAGGCCCGACCGGGGTGCTCCCGGCGCCACTCGACCGCGTCGGATTCCCACGAGGACGTGCTCGGCGGCGGCCGCGACCGCGCGGGCCCGCCCGAGCGGTTCCCCCTGTGTCAGGGCCGATTGCATCGCCTCGACGATCTCGCCTCGCCCCGGCGCGGGCAGGCCACGCAGGACGGCGAGGTCCCGGGTCATCGTGTACGCGGCGATCGCGTCGGCGGTACCGGCGGCGTGCCCCGCTTTGCGGAGCCTCGCGCACACGGCCGACACCGTCTCGGCCGCGAGCGCGTCGACGGCGGCCGGATCGCCTCCGACCTCCGCGACCCGCTGATGCCACACCGGATCGTGGACACCGGCCGGATAGCCGGAACGTGAGTCCAAGAGCGCGAAGCTGTACGGGATGAGGGATGTGACGGTCTCGTCATCCTTCGTCTCGTCCGTCGCCGTGGCCTCCACGGTCGGAGCGTCGAGGAACGCGGCGGCGTGGAAGGACCCGACGACGGCGACGGGTCGAGCCGCCCCGATCTCGGCGACCCGCCGACGCATGTGCGCTTCCCGCTCGAGATCGGCGGGACTCACCGGATCCGCGTCGGCGCGCAACGCCCAGCCGTACGCCAAGGCCGCGCGCCGGACCCGTTCCGGGTCCGCCCCGTAGGACGGCGTCTCGACGAGGCGTTCCCACGTGTCACCGGTGTCGGTGGTGTGGGCGGCGGCGTGCAGCCGCGCGGCGATGCCCCGATGCTCCGTGCCGCTCTCGGCGTCGACCGAGACGTCGATCGCGTGCGCCGGGATGTCGTGCTCGCGAGCCCAGCGCAGTGCCGCCAACTCGGGGGAGAAGTCGGCGAACGGGTAGAAGCCGAGTCGTCGACCGTCCTGATGCGCGATCGCCAACGCGACGGGCGCCTCCGTCTTCGGGTCGGAGAGCCACGTCAACCATGGTTGCAACTGCGTCGGCAGTTCGATGAGGACCGCGTCCGGGTCGGCCGCCGCCAGCAGCTGCGGGACGGCCGCCGCGAGGGCGGCCGAGTGGTGCCGTACCCCGATGAGGAACGGAACACGAGACTCGGCCAGCCGCTCGACTGCCCTATTGGGATCATCCATGATGGTCAATTTTGTTCGGCGATGACGTGACGCAGCTCGTACAGGCGCTTCCACAGTCGCGCTTCGCCCTCCTCGGCACGACGACGGACCGTCGAATCCCAATAGGACACCAGCTTCGCCTGGTCGTCCCGGTCGTCCTTGCGGGCGACCCCGAGGAGATGACCGGGGAGCAGCGACACGGGGTCGCCGACCGGGAAGTACGCCGACTGCAGCCCAAGCGAACCCGCGACCGCGACCGCCTCGGCGGTGCTCATCACCGTCGCCGTCTTGTCGACCGGCCACCCTTCGACGGAACGGCCCTCGCGCAGGTCGCGGAACACCGTCACGAGCGCCTCGATCACGGCGTCGTCGACGTCGGCGGGAGCGTTGCCGCCCGCGAGCGCGCGGCCCGCTTCCCGTTTGACGAGTTCGCTTTCCGCCTGGAGCGAGCCGATCGCCTCGATCACCTCGAAGTTGAATCGGCGCTTCAGAGCCGCGCTCATCTCGTTGACGCCGCGGTCACGCAGGTTCGCCGTCGCGATGATGTTGAACCCGTCGACGGCGTACTCGGTCTCGCCGAGTTCCGGCACCGACATCGACCGTTCGGACAAGATGGACACCATGGCGTCCTGGACCTCGGGCAGGCACCGGGTGATCTCCTCGACGCGGGCGATCGCTCCGCCGCGCATCGCCGAGAGGATCGGCGACGGCACCAACGCGTCGGTGGTCGGCCCCTTGGCCAACAGCAGCTGGTAGTTCCAGCCGTACCGCAGCTGCTCCTCGTGCGTGCCCGCGCTGCCCTGTACCGTCCGCGACGTGTCACCGCTGATCGCGGCCGTCAACAGCTCCGCCAGCAACGACTTCGCGGTGCCCGGCTCGCCGACCAGGAGGAGGCCTCGGCGTCCGGCGAGAGTGATGACGGCGCGCTCCACAAGGGCGCGATCGCCGACGAACTTTCGACTGATCCGGGCACCGTCACCGACGACGAAGGTGACGACGGCTGCCGGAGTCAGGTGCCAGCCCGGCGGGCGCGGTCCCTTGTCGGCGGTGAGGAGCTTCAACTCGTCCGCGTAGCGGACCTCGGCGGGATCGACCTGACGCTTCACTTCGGTCCCTCCCCGTTCACGACGCGACCCCAGGCCCGCGCGAACAGCTGCGGGAACGTGGTGGTTTGTTTGGGGGCACCCCAATGGTTGGTGTCGTACATGTCCTTCTTCCATGTCTCATAAGGGAGTTGCGGTGCTCGCGGCGTCGTCCAGTCGCCTGGGATGAAGACGGAGCGGCCCGCGCGTGGGCGTTTCGCCTCGATGACGAGGCCCTTGTCCACGAGTTCGGCGATGGTCGCCTTACGGCGTTTCGGAGTCCACTTGTTCCAGTCACGGATGCGGGCGTCGGTCGGATACAACAGCGTCAACAGTTGCAGGTACAGCGTCGCACCGTCCTCGCTCAGGCCGAGCGTGTCGATCGCCTCGGTGACCAGTTCGGGAACACACGCGCGCGGGTCCGTATCGTATCGGCCGACTTCAATGGTGCCGATTCGGTCGACGATGCCGTCCGCGGTGTCGCGCAGCCAGTCGAAGTAGTGCATGACGCTGCGGTCCATCGACCGGACGTACTCGCTGGCGGCGTCGTCACCGAGCTTCGAGGGCCGGTAGTACATCATGTACCAGTCGCCCGACGGCACCGCCACCACGAGGTCGCCGTCGAGGGCGGGTTCGTCGAACCCGGGGACCGCGGTGGGCGTGTCAGGCAACAACTCGGTCGGCAGGTTGTCCTTCCTCTGGTATCCCAGCGACACGAGACTCGTCATCGACGCCACCGCGGCACGGAGCGCCGTCACCGCCTGCGGGATGCCGTTGCGGACGGGGTGGCCCTCGGGGAGGAACTCGTAGGCCCATCGAATGCCTTGGATGACGTTCGTGATGCCGGAGGTGTCCGTTTGCTTCTCGCCCAGCGGATGCGTCACGGGATCGAGCAGGAACCGCAGCACACGCGACGCCGCGAAGTCGAGCCCCGCGCTCGCCGCCGCGAGCACGTCCGCGTCGTCGAGGCGCACCCGCCAGCCGACGAGCCGCAGCCAGGCCTCGGCGAGTCGTTCGGCGAAGCGAGGCTGGTCCCACAGGATCGTCTCGTCGTCGTCGAGCGCGGCGGCGTACAGCTTGGTGCCGATGCCTTCCGGCAATCCGTTGACCTCGTGGACCGCCGCCTTGGCCTGGACCAGGCTGATCCCCAGGGCCTCACGACCCTCTTTTCCGAGGTAGTCACCGCCGTCGTTGATTCGCGGCATTCCCGCCAGCAGAAGCGTCGACGCGGCGGGACTGAGTCCCGTCCGTTCGGACAGAAGCGTCACGGCGCCCGGGTCGATCGCCACGACCGGCTCGGAGCCGGCGCGTTCCGCGATGACGTCGAGGCGTTCCTTCGTGGCCCAGCCGATCTCGACGGGTTCGCGATGGAGCTTCCAGTGTGGGCGGAGGGCGGGTTCTCCGCGACCGATGACCTTGAACCGCCGACCCGAGTCGGTGTGGTCGAAATCGGTGCTGAAGATCGTGCCCTGCTCGTTTCGGGACTGGATGGCGTAGTCCTTGTCCTCCACGAACTGGCCGAGCCACACGTCACCCGACAGCAGCACGTTCCCGTTCAGCAGGTCGAGCAGTTGCCGCGCGGCGGTGCGCTCGGCGTCGTCGAACCCGGCGCTCACCGCGCGGACCGCGATCATCGGCACGGCCTTGACCACACTGGCGAGATCGTGTCCGGAGTACGGGAACTCCGCTCGCGCCGTTTCCGCGTTGATCTGCCCGTTGAGGAACTCGTCGATGATGCGCAACTCCACCGCGAGCCCGCTGCCGTAGCCGTAACTGGACAAGGTGTCGGAGAGGACGAGGCGAAGAGCGTCCGCGTCGATCGTGTCCTTGTTCAGCTTGGGTTGCGGTTCCTTCGGGTTCAGCAGACCGTGCCGGACGGACACCATTCGTGCCGACCACAACGCGATCGACGTGAGCGCGCTTCGCAGCACCGGATCGGTGACGCCGAGACCGTCGAGCAGCGCGTCGCACGCCGGCGTCGGTGCCGGTCCCTCCTTGGGCGGCTTGATGGTCCGGTCGGAGCTGCCCGCTTCGACGAGAGCCGTCGCGGTCGTCGCGTCGGCAGCGCGCAACAGGGCCGAGGTCTCGGCGTTCCGCACGGTCGTGAAGTGCCAGAACGCCAGCGGGGGAAGGTGCGCCGAGCGGACGGGCGCGCTCCAGTGCCGGTAGCCGTCCTCGTCGACGATCGTGGTTCCCCGGTCCGCTTCCAGGATCCGCGGCGTTTCCCCGCCCGGAATGTCGATGAGACCCCAGGGTCCGGAACGCCCGTGGCGCGGCATCGCCGCCGAGCGGCCGTCGACGCCCGTGATCCGGAACTCGCCCGATCCCTCGGACACCCGGAAACCGACGAGGCCGTCGCGGCTTCCCAGGGGAGACGGCGGGGCGCCCTCGGGCAGCGCCGCCAGCGAACACACCGGGAGGAACCATTCGTGCTCTTCCGGAAGCGCGGCGTCAGCGTAGAACGAGGGCATGCTGTATCGCCCTTGTTCCGCGGTCTTGGGGTCGATCTCGCGGAACGTCTGACCGTCACGCCAGGTGCGCACCCAGTACGAGTTCCCGTCGCCGACCGTGTCGGTCGGGTAGCTCAGCTCCCAGTCCCCCTGGCGGAGGACGCTGTCCGAACTCAACCGGAGGCCGTCGGCGGTGAGTTGGACGAAGTCGAGGGTCGTCTCCTGACTCGGAATCCAGCGGTGGTCCATTTGCTTGACGTGCGCGGGATCGGTGCTCCAGTACGCGAACGATTCGGAGTAGCGCACCGACCAGGTGACGAAGAAGGCCCCGTCGGAGTAGATGATCGTGAAGTCGCGCTTGTTTCCCGCGGGAAGCTGCGGCTCGTGCTCCGCGACGCGGCCGTTCGGACCGACCGCGATCGCCTTCCGCTCGTCGAAGACCGTCACGATCGGCCAGCTCGTCGTGATGGAGGCGTTCACGCCGACCTCGGCCATGGCCTCCTCATAGGCGGGCCAGGTGAACTCCTGTGGGATGCCCGTGCGCAGGGTACGCCGCAGCACCTCTCCCACGTCGACTGAGGACAGTGCGCTATGGGCGTTCTCGAAGCGGCGGATGTCGACCGTGCCGAGCATCGACATGGACTTCTGAAGGTCGAGAAGACCACCTGATCCGGCATGTGTCGCGTGGCCGGACATCCACTCGTCCAGCGCCGGTTCGAAACGCGGGTGCCGCAATATCGGGTTCGATGAAATCCCGTCCAGGCCCCGGTGCAGCAGGGCCTTGAAGCGCTCATCCGTCAACAATGGATCGATCTCGGTGTGCCCCGATGTGGCCCAGTTCTCCAGCCCGAGCTCGGCGTCGGACGGAGGGTCCGCCAACGGGATGCCGAGTCGAAGGCACTCAATCGCCAGATCCGTGCTGAGATAGCGTCGGCGCCAACTCTTTCCGGCACTGAGGTCGACGGTTCCGCAGGTCTCGACGAAGTCCGGCAGCCACCGGAGCAGCCGCGGCGGGGCGGTGCCCTGTTTGTATCGGCCGTCCTTGAGGGCCGCGATCGCGCGGTTGAGCCACCGCGCCGTCTGCCCGGATTCGATCAGCGTCGTCACGGCACCGGACTCCTCCAACAGACTGAGCCAGTCGTTGAGGAAGTCCATCTGCTTGTCGGTGTCGTAGGTGTGGGCGTCGGGGAACAGGTAGAGCAGCGTGAAAGCGTGGTCCTTCGACGACCGAGCGAGCTCCACCAGCGACGCGCGGGCCGCCTTCCACAGTTTGACGGGTGCATTCTGCATCGACGGAGCATCCAAGATGGATCCGAGCAGGCGCTGCTGTTCGGCCTCCGGGTCCCGGTCGGCGGCGATCGCGAGTTCCTTCCACTGTGTCAGCAGTGCCGACCACGGCGCTTGCCCGCCGCGAATCCGACCATGCGCCAGCTTCTCGAAGATCGTCAGAGCCTCGTCCGGCGTGTAGCGCTTCCGCAGCTCCGCGAGGTACTCACTGATCGCCTTGACGGTGACGGCACCGGCGAGCGCGAACTCGATGAACACCTCCTGCCGCAGCGTCTCGTCGACCGGCAGGGCGTGAATCGTCTCGGTCGACCTCGCGCGGCTGAACATCAGGCCCGCGAAGTAGGCGCGGTCGGCGGCCAGGAACCCGCGGCCCGCCTGCTCGTAGAAGCTGGGCAGGTGCGTTCGCGGGAGCTTGTCGGCGATCACGCCGAACATCCGCTCTGCTTCGGCCGGGGACGTGCGCGCCTTCTTGGTCGCGCGCTCCAGATCCGGCAGGGTCGACAGGGCGAGGGCCGCGTTGTCGGAGTCGTGGACGAGGGCCCACGCGGGGTAGTTCAGCCCTCGAATGGCGCCGCGCGCCAGCGGTTCGGACACCTCGGGTTCGGAGTAGCCGAGGAAGGACATCGTGCGGTCCTCGGCGAGCGCGACCTGGTCACCCGTCAGTCGCACGACCGGTTCCGCGAGGCCGGGGTGGTGGTACGTGCGCGCGCTGATCGACTGCCCCTCCGGAGAGTCGACCGGGGCGAGCCCCGCCTGCAGCAAAGCGTCACTTCTCATCGGTCTTCCTTCCAGCGAAGATCAGGGCGGCCATGCGGATGCCTTCGGACCAGGCGATCGGCCCGACCTCGGACAACGGGACGGAGCGTTCGTCGGCGTCGACCCACAGGAGGTCGCCCGTCTCCGTCGAGTAGTCGGGGTTCTCGTCGCCGATCCAGTACCGCGCCTGGAGTTCCCGCCCGGCATCGGACGCTCGACAGGTCGCGTAGGGGCCGCGGACGGCGAAACCGCTCGTGGCGGTGCGGGCGCGGGCCTGGCGAAGCTCGTCGAACTCGCCGCCGTTGTAATCGGTGACGCGGTTGCCCTCGACCTCGGCCGGCTTGGCGTACACCTCGCGCGTCAGCTGCGGGATCGTTTGCGACAGACCGAGTTCGGCGGCGAACTCGCGGACGTCGGCGAGATCTTCGATCAGGACCGGGTGGGGGACGTACAGGTGGTCCGAGTCGAGCCATTCCGACTCGGCGTCGAGATTGACGACGCCGACGCGACCCGTTTCGTCGATCCGCTTCAACAGACCGGGCTCCGCGCTGAGATCCGCGGTGACCGCGAGGTCGGACAGCGCTCGGCGCCACGCCGGGTCCGCCCACACCTTCGTCAGCAACGCGAACGGCACCGGCAGCGCCCCCAGCATCCACGATTCGACGGTCGTGACGCATTCACGTTCGTGACGCTGCAACTGTTCCCGGACGGCGAGCAGTTGCCGTCCGATCTCGGTGTCGCGCACGTTCTTGGGAACGGACTTGAGCCGACGGCCGCTGCTGTTGCGGCACACCAGCGTCGAACCGTCGAGGGCGATGTCGTGGGTATCCGACGCGGGGCACCAGCGCAGGCCGGTGTCGTCGGTCAACTCGGGAGGAGACATGCGGGCGATGATGGCATAGCCGTACGACACGCCGGAACCCGATCGGCTGTGGACGGCGATAGCGTGAATGGAGCCGCATGTCAAGGGCCACAACGATTATCGGAATCGTTCGGTTACCGCGCGGCGCGCCTCTTCGATGGCTCGTCGGGTGGCGGGCACCAAGTTCTGTCCTTGTGGACATGCTTCGTTGGTCCTCCGGTCACCCTCTTCATCCTTGATGGATGACCAGGGGTTCCTTCGTTGCCCCGCCGATCAACGCGGTGTCGTCGAAGGATCGCGGTGGTCCGAGGCGTTCGTCGTCGGGCCGTCGTTCGAAGAAGGCGTGTTCGACACATCGGTCCGTCGGACGTCGTCTCGCTGGTTCCCAGGCGACCCGGACGACTACCGGCGCGGTTGCGGAAGCGGTCGGTGGCGCGGTTCGGGGCGTTCGTCGTCGAACCAGTCGGCGCCCGCTTCGAGGTGACCGCGCAGGATCGCGCAGACCTGGCGCGCTTGCGCCGCGGACCCCACCCGGTAGGTCCAGACGGTTTCCCGGACGTGCGGGTTGCCCGTCTTGAGTGGATAGACGACGACCCGTCGTCGCCGCAGCCCCAGCAGTTCGAACAGCGCGATGAACGGCATTGTCGCGAGCGCGAGCATCCATTTGACGAGCAGGTACAGCGCCATTGGGAGCGCCAGCGCCAGCGCGATGAGGCCGAGCTCCTCCGACGTGCCCAGGTGCCCGAGTATCAGCAGCAACATCGGGGTGCGGGGTCGGAACAGCATTCGCCGTCTCCCGACTCGCCAGGGCGTTCGATTGCGCGCGGTCACCCGCATGGGGTGCTCCGTCGCCGACGTCGTGCCTGTGGGGTTCCGTTCATCCGAACATCATGCATCCGCCGGGCCACCTCGTCGAACGCCCCTAGGGGCACCGCGTCACACGGGCGGGAGTGGCGTCCCGGTGGCGTCCGCGAGGTACGCGACGGGCACGTATTCGGTGAGCCAGACCCCGTTGTCGGTGACGTGGAAGGCCGCGCCGTCTGCGGCCATGCGGCCGGCGTGCACGGTGAGCACGACCGGCAGGCCCCGGCGTGAGCCGACGGTGCGCGCGGTCGCGGTGTCGGACGACAGGTGCACGTGGTGGCGGTTGCCGCGCAACAGTCCGTGGGCGCGAATCGAGTCGAGGTGCCGACGGACCGTCCCGTGGTACAGCACGGGGGGCGGCTCGGTCTCCGGTAGACCGAGGTCGACGTCGAGACTGTGTCCTTGTCGGGCGCGGATTCGTCCGTCCTCGAGCGCGAAGCGCTTTTTGTCGTTGCGCTCCACGACCTCGGCCAGCTGCTCGGGAGTGACGCGGGTTCCCGTGCGGGACAGCGCCTTCAGCAGGTCGGGCACGTCGACCCAGCCCTGCGAGTCCAGGGTGATCCCGATCGTTTCGGGGCGATGTCGCAACACCCGGGACAGTCGTTTGCTCAGTTTGACGAGTTCTTGTTCGTTCATATCGCGCCCCAGTATCGCCTCGCGGCGGTCGCTCCGCCATCGCGTTTTCGATCGCGTGAGCCCGGCGGGAAGGTGCGCTCTGTCGTCAATGGAGGTTGACGGAACGGGCGTTCGACGGTTCGGTGTCGGGGCGCGTCGGCGATCGGAACCGCTGGGTGCCCGTGATTCCGTCACCTAGAACCATCCATATGAGACTCCATGTCGTGTTCCTAAGGGCGATGTGGACGGATCGCCTCCACCGCGGCCAGGGTGGGGCGATCCGCCGCGTGCGGACTCATACAGGCGGAGAGGAACACGTCCAGCTCGGGAAAGTCCGGTGCGTCGCAGTCGAGAAGGGTGCGCCGTCGGCCGTCGACGATGGCCCGGCATTTCTCGGGCAGCCCGGTCGACGTGAACGCGTCCTCTCGCGGGTCGGCGCCGTACCAGTGCGGGACCCGGCCGGTGTACAGGTGGAACACCATGGCCCCGAGCGCGTACACCTCGCTCGCCGCGGTCACCGGGATCGCGGTGTTCCCGGCGATCATCCCCGCCGCGATCTCGGGTGCGACGTAGTGGACGAGACCGCCGGAGTACGGCGCGCTTCCCGCGTCGATCCGGACGGCCACGTCGTAGTCGACAATGGTCACCGCTTCGTCCTCGCCGATGAGGAAGTGACCCGGTTGCAGGTCGCCGTGCCGATAACCCTTTCGGTGCAGAGCGTCCACGGAAGCCGCCAGGTCCGCGACCGTGGCGAGGAAACGACTCCGGTCCGCGGTCGAATGGTCGTCCCTGATGTACGCGGTGCGCGTCCAGGCGCTCGCACCGTCGATCCATGGTCGCAGCAGCCGTGTCCCCATAGGCCACGATCGGCGTGTCCGGAGCGAGGTCGGCGAGTATCGTCGCCTCCCGACTCAGTCCGGCGTGCCTCTCCACCGTGGCGGTGTCGGCGTTCGCGCCAAGTTCCACGTACTTGAGAAGGTGGAGCTCGCCACGGAGTCGTACCTTCGCGCTGAAACCACGACGGGCGGGGAGTTCTCGTACCAGGACCAGCTCCTCGCCGAGTGCCCGGGACACCCTTGCCAGACCGCCCGTAGGCGTCGATGCCCTGTCGTTCATTGCACCATCAATCCATAGTGGTCAAATTCGAGAGTGTGTGATCGCCGTCGGCGTCCGGTCGTCGACTGTATATCGTCAACGATGTCGCGAGTTGAGCCGAGGAGTGGACCGATGAATCAGGACGACCGGCCGACGCGCTCCACGGGAACCCCTCCGCCGTTCGGCGCCACGCCTGCGCCGCAACGGGGATCGGCGGAGGACGCCACCCGGGAACTGCCGATCGTCGATGGTGCTGCGGTGCCGGGGCGAGAACGGTCCGGTGGTCGACGTCGGCTCCTCATCGGTCTCGCGGTCGTGCTCGTACTCGCCGCGATCGGTGCCTTCTGGGCGTTCGCGCCCCGATCCGATCCGCCGCCGGACCGAGCCGACGATGTCGACAGTGAACCATCCATACTGGTCACCGCGTTGTCGCCGAACGGTGACGAGGAGTCCCCCGGCGCCGGAGGTATCAGCCCCTCGGCGAGCGAGTCCGCCGAACCGTCGCCCTCTCCGACACCACCGCCGGAGGAGGACGTGACCGTGGCGTCCGAACCTACGCTCTTCGGCGCCTGGTGGGCTGGTGACGGCAAGTACGCGGCCAAATGGGAGAAGCCCGTCGACGACGGCGGTTCGCCGATCACCGCGTACGTCGTCAAGGACTGCTCGGGCGGTCAACTGAAAACCCTCGGGCCCAACAGTTACACCGTCGACATCTATATCGACGAACTCGACTGCATGACGGTTCAAGCGGTCAACGCCGCGGGAGCGGGCGAGATCGCCCGCTTCTGGATCGAGTAGGGCGTTTCGGACGACACGACCGCACCGCGGGCAGGACGCGACGCGCACGCGCGAGGATGTAGGGGTGATCGCCGCCCGCGATCCACGATCACCGACGATCCCCATAGGGAGAGAACCGAGCAGATGAAGCCACGTATCGAGGAACTCGACTGGCGCGAGACCGCCATCGGGGAGTTGAATCTCCGCCGTCGGCACGACCCGCTGCTCGACGTGGACGTGTACGAGGTCAAACTCGGCGACGAGTACCTCATGTCGAGTCTGTTCCCCGTCGCGGAGATCGAGCTCGCTCATCTGGGTCTGGCGACGCAGGCCGGGGACGCGCTGGACGTCGTCGTCGGCGGCCTTGGTCTCGGATACACCGCCCACGCCGCGCTCACGGACGACCGGGTGCGGCGACTGACGGTGGTGGAGATGCTGGCCCCCGTGATCGACTGGCATCGTCGTGACCTTTTCCCGGATACGGAGGGCCTGGCGGCGGACCCGCGCATCCGCTTCACCGAGGGCGACTTCTTCGCCTTGGCCGCCGACGATCGCGGCTTCGACGGTGAGGGCGGGCGCGTCAACGCGATCCTGCTCGACATCGACCATTCGCCGCGTCACGTCCTCAACCCTCCCAACGGGGATTTCTATACTGTGGACGGACTTCGCCGGATGAGTCGGCACCTGCACCCCGAGGGCGTGTTCGCGCTGTGGTCCAACGACCCACCGGACGACGGCTTTCTCGACCTGCTCCGAGCGGTGTTCACCGAAGCGAGGGCGGAGGTCGTCACGTTCCCCAACCCGTTCCAGAACAAGGACTCCAGCAACACCGTCTACATCGCGACGAGTCCCCGGCGCGCGGACTGAGCGCTGCACCGACCTGGTGATCGACGCGCCAGGGGAGACCTCGACGACCCCTCCGGAACGAACGCGTCGGAGACCGGGATGCTCTGGATCATCCCCGGCTCGCCGAACGGCCTGGACCCGGCCGCGTCATCGGCCCATCACGCCGACACGCCGGGCTTCCCTGGCAGCGTCCACACCGAGCCGAACCTTGGCGGCGGGCTCGACGCCGAAGGCGAACCGTTTCTGATCATCGGTGCGGGCCGTCATCGGGTCGGCGGGACGCCTGGGCCGGAGCCGTCTACCCCTGGCGGGGCGAAACGATCACGCTGATCACCCAGGTCGCTCAGGGTGTCGACGGGATCGCCGAGCCGGGGACGAGTTCGGTCTGACGCTCGCCGCGTCCGCTCGGCACTTCGTCGTCGGCGCTCCGTGGGAGCGCTTGGGCGCGGTCCGTGGCGGCATGGCCCATGTCTTCGCCCATCCGACCGGGTCCGGCGCGTCAGTCGAACTCGCGTCGTTCCACCAGGACACCCCGGGCATCTCCGGGAGCGCCGAGAAGACGGACGCCTTCGGACTCGCCGCCGTCACCTCATATCGGGCGTCGCGGACGGCGCCGATCGGCGCCGTCCGTCTCGACGGCTACGAGCAGGCGGGCATGGCGCTCGTCGGTGGGAGGTTCGGTCTACCCGACTCGGTCTTCGACGGCACTCTCGACGACGTCAGCGCGAGCGTCGACCATCTGTACTTTCCACACTGAACTCGATGGCGTGCACGGATCACCGTGGCCGAACATACATGATGGACAGAGTTGTGACGTCGTTCGTCTCGGCGTCGACGACTGAAAGTCCTCCCGTTCGGGAGGCGAACGTGGACGGTCCTTCTACCGGGTTCGCCGCCATCCGGCCGCCCGTTCGCGACCTGCCGGTTCGATCCTCGACCATCGGCGACTGCTTCCGCGAGGGTGAGAGGTTTTCGCATTTATGACCGATTTGCGGCAACTGTCAAAGAAACGGCGAGTCTTGGTCCAAAAACGCTGTGTCACTCTTTCGAGGGTATTAGGGTTCAACCGATCGCACCAAAGGGGTCGGTGTTCGTAGGGGGGCGCAACTGCGCACGCGGACGCCATCTCGCGATCTCACAACAGTTCTCACAAAGAATTCAAAGGGGATACGAATGATCAAGTCTTGGGCGCGGAAGTCGATGGCCGTCGCGGCGATTGCGACGGGCGCTGTCCTGTTCACCGGTGGCCTGGCGCAGGCGGCCCCGGTTCTCGAAGGTGGTGTTGACCAGACCGGCGTGAACGTCTGTGGCAACGCCCTCGCGGACGACAGCATCATCATCAACTTCAACGACTGCACCACGGTCAACGACGTTGACGTGGACAACCACTACTGGGGCTAAGCCTCCAGGTTGGTCGGGTGATCGGTTTCGGTCCCTGACCCGGTGATGACGTTTCTTGGGGTGGTCGCCTGGTTCGCAGGCGGCCACCTCCTCCGTTTCCGTCACCGGCCGACTTGACTCCGGATCGGTCGCACCTTCCCACGCCTCACAGCCGAAGGGCACGCTCGACGTTCACTCGACCGTCGACAACCACGCCCGAACTTCTGCGGCCGTCGCGGGCAGTCCGTGAGTCTCGGCGAGGTGTTCACCGAGTTCTCCGGACTCCCACACGGAATCGTTGCCGCACAGGCAGTTCAACACCGACCGCTGCCACGGGGTGATCGCCGCCCCGTCGGTGCCCTCGACGCCGACCAGCGCGATGGCCGCCATCGTCACGGCGCCGTCGTCCGGGAGCTCCGGATCCGCGAGGACCGAGGCGAGCGCCGTCGTCGCCGCGTCCACCGCCTCGGCGGGCAGCCGAGACAGCAACGCGAGGACGAGATCCGAGACGGCCCACGTCCATCGCGTTCTGACGAGGTCGTCGCGCTCGTCCGGATGCGCGCACATCCCACCGAGCTCGACGATCAACGCGCGAAGCGCCCCAAGGGGAAACATCGGCGCGGACGCCATAGCCAAGCCGACGGCCGCCGCCCAACCCGCCGAGTCCTCGGGGTCGTCGACGATCTCCGCCAGCGCGGCGCGCGCCTCCGCGCCGGAGTCGCCACGTGCCAAGAGCCCCAAGGACAAGAGGACGTCCGCGCGCGCCTCCGGCTCCAACTCACGGTCGGTGAGCGGCATCAGCCGGGGGAGGATCAGGTCGGCGCTTCGGCGGAACCAACCGAGCAGGTACGCCGCCGACGCCGCGATCGCAGGATCCTCGTCACCGAGCAGATCCACGAGTACCGGCACCCCGCCGGCGACCGCGTCGAAGGTGGCGGCATCCGCCTCGAACTCGGAGATCCACTCGTCGTAACCGTTGTCGATCCAGCGGAACAGGCCGACGTCCAGATCGTCTGACAACCAGTACGTCACATCGGGCGCGACGAGGTCGAGGACGCAACGCAGCAGCGCTTCGCGGTCTGGGGACGTCGGGTCCGCGAGCAGGTGCAACAGGAACGGCACGATGTGCGGGGTCGCCTCGTACAGGTTCCCCTGTCCGTGGCAGCGCTCCCACCACCGATACGCCTCTCGACGCTCGTCGACGTCGGCGGACATCATGGCCCGCAGGTGGTTCGGCACGTCGGTCGCGGGTCGACCGTGGTTGTCGAGATCGGACCAGGGAACCTCGTCGAGTTGATCGAGGGACCGGATCGGTGGCGTTGTGGCGCGCGCGGTCATGTTCGAGTCCTCCTCTGGAATTCAACCGATGGATCGTAGCGGGCGTGTCCTCAACATCGATACGTTTATCTCGGTGAACGTCCGACGACCCGGCGTTTCCCGCACCCCCGAGGAGATCGAGATGACGACGGTTTGGACTGCCCCGACGTGGCAGGCGGTTCGCGTGCTGGCGGACCAGAACGGGCTGGGGAGTCACCACGGTTCGTTCGGCACGGCGGGCCAGCCGACGACGACACTGTGGGCACAGGCCGCCATCGTCGCCGTGATCACGGTGCCGCTCGGCGTCGCCTCCATCGTCAACCTGGGCGCGTCGCCGTTGGCACCGACCGGCCTCGTGTTCGCGGCGCTCTTGCTCGGGTTCTTCGCCTATGCGGCGATGTCCACGCGAAATCGCGAACGTCGCGACTCCAGGGCGGGTCTGCATCCCTTCGAACAGGGCCTGGTCCTCGAACTCTCCGATGAGGACATGTTGGTGTTCGAGTGGGCGACCGTGCGGGTGTATCAACTGGTGCAGGCCGTCAACGGAAGTCCGACGTACGCCGCGTACACGCTCTTCGCGCCGGACGGCACCGCGATCACCATCGGGCGCGGCGGCTCACCGACCGGTGTCGTGGACGGCGTTCCGGCCGACGAGATCAGGCGCGGTCCCGCTTTCATCCATGAGGGACAGTGGGGGCCGGTGATCCAACGTGGAGTAGCCGAGGCCCAACTACCGGGCATCGTCGCCGCGATCGCGTCAGGAGAGTCGGCGCGCTTCGGGAAGTTCACACTCGACAGTGCCGGCGCCACGATCAAGCGGCGACTGTACCCGTGGAACCGGGTGGGGGAACTGGAGCTGCTGAACGGCACCGTCTGGCTCCACGCGTCCGGGTCGACCAAGAGCCTGATGACGAGTGGAATCGACGGAACTCCCAATGTCCTGCTTCTGAAGGAGCTCATCGACCACCACCGCGTCCGCGCTGATCCGGGACTCGGTCGTCAGTAGAGAAGTTGTTCCCGATGCAGTCCGAGGTCTCTTTATTCGCCCACTTGCGAGGGTTGAACCACGGTGCCAGAATCATTGAGGCATAAGGAAAGGTGCGGCGTGAGATCAGTAGTCAGCGATGAAGGTCGGCACACAGGTGCGGCCAAGACTCCTCCTCTGTGGAAGAGTCGTGACTACCTGCTTCTCGCGTCGGGCGAAACGGTCAGTTCGCTGGGCAGCGCCATAGGCTCATTCGCGATGCCGCTCGTGATCTTCGGAATCACCGGCTCGGCGTTGCACGCGGGCCTGGTGGCGACCGGCGGGATGGTCGGGAACCTCGGTGCCGCCGCTGTCGTCGGTGGATGGGTGGACAGACACAGTAGACGTGCGGCGATGGTCACCAGCCTGGGAATCCGCGCGACGACCTGGTCGGCGTTGGCCGTGCTCATCGCGTTCTCCGTCGTCGACATCCCGGTGTTCGTCCTGATCGCGTTCCTCGGCGGGGCGGCCTCGGCACTGTTCCGATCGGCGGAACAGGGCGCGCTGAAGGAGATCGTCAGCCGGGATCAGTTCCCCACGGCGATGTCGGTGATCCAAGGGCGATCAGCCGCCGCCTCGCTCGCGGGCGGACCACTGGGGGCGTTCATGCTCGGTGTCTCCTCCGCCTTCCCCTTCCTGGTCAACGCGCTCTCCTTCGTCGCGTCACTCGTCGGCGTCACCGCCATCAAGACGAAACTGGGCAAACCGGAGTCCGCCACGAGGTCCGGCTGGTTTGAGTCCATACGAGACGGACATCGCTTTCTCTGGCGACAACCCGCGTTCCGATGGATTCTCGGTTCCCAGGCCATATCGAACTTGGGCATCAACGCCTTCAACTTCGCGCTCGTCCTCATTCTCCGTCGCAACGGCGAGCCGTACTGGGTGATCGGTCTGGTGGAGACCTGCATCGGCCTCAGCATCCTCGTGGGCAGCTTCATGGTCCCGTTCCTGATCCGAAGACTCCCCGTTGGATGGATCATGACCGCGTCGGCCTCGACCGCCGCGATCGTCATCGGCCTCGCCGCCACGCTGCACGCCAACGTCGTGGCGGTCCTGTGTCTGATCTGCGCCGGGTATCTCTTCGCGCCCGCGTCCAACGCGGCCGCGATGTCCTACCTCGCCGTCGTGACGCCGCCGGACTATCAGGGTCGGGTGGCGGCGGNCGACGAGTTCACGAGCGGCGCGCTCCTGCCGCTCGCGACCATCGTCGGAGGCTTCCTCGTCGGCGGCCTCGCGGGCGGCGGCGCGTTGATCGCGTTGGCGTCGATCGTCGTCGTGGCGGCTCTGCTGCTGCTGTCTAGCCGGGCGGTGCGCGCCCTGCCGCGCATTGCGGACGCCGAGGAGTCCGCGACGCGTTGAACCACAGGGACGGAACTCACATTCATCCATAGTGGTGCTTCGTCCTTCGGTGGTGCCGAGGCCTTCAGTCGTTCTCTCGTGCTTTGAACCCCTGGCTACCATGGCGCGAACGACTGATCCAAGGGGCGGTGACACCCATGCCACACGGCATCACGGTTCGCGAGGCGATCCAACGGCTCGACCACTATGGTCTGATCAGGGAGGATGCCGCGCTCGCGCTCGTCGACGATGCTTCGCTGGACGAGGACTTGGAATGGCACGGCTACAACAGTTCGGCGGAGGCGATCGTCGAGCTGTCGAGGGAGCTCGGCATCGGGTTCCCCGTCTCCTGCGATCGCGTCATGCTCGAGGACGGCTACGCCGACGCGCTGAGCGCGCTGTCGGAGTGCGCGGGTGACGGCGTCGACATCACGAACGTCAGGCTTGATCGGTCTGACGAGTTGACGGTGCGGTTCGAGTTCAACGGCGAACCTCAGGAGTGGACGGTCGACGACTACGACGAGAGATACCTGGATCAGATGGCGTTCATCGAGAACGTCTACGACTTGAGGCCTCCAGGCGACCGTGAATGGGCCTACGTCGGAAACGAGGAGATCTACGACAACTACTTCCTTTTCGGGGAACGGGAGAAACTGCGACGGTTGGCCGCCGACTTCGCCGTCGAGCTCCAGTTCTCGAACGGCGAGGGCTGACTCGGCGATCGATCCACTTTCCATGGAGGGTCGACGTGGACGAAGGATCAGAAGGGAGCGAGGCCACCGATTCCGAGCAAGTCGTAGTCCGGATCTGCTCCATATTGAGGCTGGGTGAACACATGTACGGCAGAGTTCGTCTCCAGAGCGCGAGTGACGGTTATACATTGACGCTCACTCCGACCCAGTTCGAACTGGTGCGGAGGGTGCTCCTCGATACCTATGGCGGGGGCCGCCGGCCCGGCATCGTCTCGGTCGCGGTCGGCGAAGCATCGGCGCGGGTCGAGGACCTGATGCGCCGCGAAGTCGACTTCACAGCGACGGAGAGCGTAGATCTGAATCTGAGTCGCTCGGACTTGTACGTCCTCTACAGGGCCTTGGCTTTCGCCTACCTGAGCCGTTCCTCCGAAGAGGCTTTTCACAGCAGGTTCGGGTTCTTCAGCGAGAACGTCCAGAAACTGGGGTGGGCGATCGAAAGGGCGCTGGAGGAAGTGGACGGCTCAGCTCACGAGCATTGAGGACATCAGCGATCGAACGGCCTTGGCGATGCCTCCTCGAGCGCTTCAATCCACTCCGGATCAGCCGCGTCGAGTCAGCCGCGCCTCATCCCCGCAGTCCTGGACGAAACGTTCTAGCCCGACCGAGGGCCCCTTGCCACCGGTCCAAAGCGGACCGGCACGCCCGGTGAGTACAGGGCACTCGCCGGTGGTTCTCGGGTGATCCCGGGCAGGCCGGCCGCCTCGACCAGATGATCGTCACAGGTCAGGATCGTGGCTTTCCGAAGCGGCCAGGTGGGGTGTTCGGTGGCCAGATATCCGCCACGGCTATGCATCCCCCAGCGCGCGGTGAGAAACAGTTCCAGCGGTGACGGACTGTCGATCGGCTTTCCCGTCGCCACCTCCAGGTGACTCACTTGTCCGGTGCGGCCCGGTCTACAGGTGTAGGAGATCCGGTCTCCGGTGTCGTCGAGGCGCATCTTCGACCAGCGGTACGGCAATCCAAGCAGCGTGCGGGCGATCAGCACAGGGACGAGCCTGGTGGCGTCCATCGACCGGAACAACACGCCGCGCCGACCCGATTCGTCCACCGTGTACAGCCGCACATTGGTTTCGGCGAACCCACCCAGGTACGGCGCGGGCGGCAATCCGAGGACTCTGGAGCGATCCATCCGGAACGCCACCAGGCCCACATAGGTCACACCGTCTATCATGTCCGGTCGCAAACCGGAAGGCAGCAGCCGTTGCGCCGCTTCCGGGTCGACGGCCCAATGCACGAACGTCACCTGCCGCCACCACTGGGCCAACACGCTCCGACGGACCGTTCGCGGTGCCTCGGGTGTCACCGGTTCTATTCGCGAAGTCATCACCCTCCTTCGAAACTCAAGGTCACCGACATCATTGAACCGGGCTTCCGTCGCGCCCGTGCGGATCACGGTAGTGAAGGGTTCCTCGCGTCGGGCTCCCTCAGGGGTGGAAGCACGGCCCGAACCGGCTGAGTCGTCCGGCGAGGAAGGCTGGGGACACAAGACGCTAAGCATCCATTTAGGGCGATGCTTCAGTGTGCTGAGACGCGTTCCAACAGCGCCCCGCGCAGTCTGGGATTTGAGACGTGGTGGAGATCTCGTCAGGCGGCGTGTGGAGCTGATCGATCACTCGGGCAATTCGGCTGTGGGATCTTCCGGGCAGAACCGCCGCGAGAACCCGAAACATGACGCATACGAGACGCGTACCCGGACGGCAATTGAAGCAAAAAGGACGATCCGAGGGATCGTCCTTGAGCTGGTGTCTTGATTGCGCCCCATGCAGGATTCGAACCTGCGCTCCCGCCTCCGGAGGGCGGTGCTCTATCCCCTGAGCTAATGGGGCCATCTGCGAACCTCAACGAGATTAGCAGTCGGGCCCGTCAGGATGCTCGCGGGTGTCGCGGGTGTCGGACACGGCCGGTGAGTCGCTCACCCGTTCGGGGTAATCCCCGCTGCTCATGGCACGCAAGACACGCCGAAATATCAATACCTTGGGGTCCCCGTCGGCGTCAACCACAAGATGTATGATTCTGAGGCCCATGGGGCATATGGCTCGAACGTTCGTTCGCAGCCTCCGTCAGATACTCGCGCATGACACAGGGTCGGTGTTCGTCGTGCGCTGGCAACGAGGGGAATCAAGGTGAGTACTTCCACTGTCACGGAACGAACCGCATTTACCGATGCCGTGATGACCGTAGTCCGCGAGTGCGCGGCCGGTCTCGTCGACGTCGACCCCGAGTCCGTGACGGCGGTGGTCGAAACGGGAGCCTGGCCCGGCGCGACGGAGCCCGATTTGCGATTGCGGGCCATCGAGGTCGCCGCTTCCCTTGTGGCACAACAACCCGCGTACAGCAAGCTCGCCGCGCGCGTCCTCAGCCGCCACATCGCCGCCGAAGTCGAGGCCGCCGGGGCGGCCACCTTCAGCGAGTCGGTCTCGTTGGGGCTGACCAACGGCCTGCTCTCGGACGAACTGGCGGCGTTCGTCGCGGAGAACGCCGTAGCGCTCGACTCGCTCGTCGACGCGAGCCGCGACGACCTGTTCGAGTACTTCGGGCTGCGCACGGTCTACGACCGCTATCTGCTGCGGCACCCCGAGAACCGGCAGGTTTTGGAGACCCCGCAGTACTTCTTCCTGCGCGTCGCGTGTGGATTGAGCGAGAGCGCCGCCGACGTCGCGGAGCTCTACGCCCTGATGTCGACCCTGTCCTACATGCCGAGCTCGCCGACCCTGTTCAACTCGGGAACGCGGCGACCGCAGCTGTCGTCGTGCTTCCTGCTGGACTCCCCGAAGGACGAGCTCGAATCCATTTACGACCGTTACGCGCAGGCCGCGCGCCTCAGCAAGTACGCGGGCGGCATCGGCATGGCGTGGTCCCGGATTCGCAGCCGTGGATCGCTGATCCGGGGAACCAACGGGCACTCCAACGGCATCGTCCCGTGGCTGCGCACGCTCGACTCGAGCGTCGCCGCCGTCAACCAGGGCGGACGCCGCAAGGGCGCCGCGTGCGTGTACCTGGCGTCCTGGCACGCCGACATCGAGGACTTCCTCGAACTGCGTGACAACACCGGCTCCGAGGACCGCCGCACCCACAACCTGAACCTGGCGAACTGGATCCCCGACGAGTTCATGCGTCGCGTCGCCGACGACGGGACCTGGTCCCTGTTCGACCCGAAGGACGTCCCGGAACTCGTCGACCTGTACGGCGAGGAGTTCGAGACCGCCTACCGCGCCGCCGAGGCCGCCGGTAAGGCCGTCCGGCAGGTGCCCGCCCGGGATCTGTACGGCCGCATGATGCGGACGCTCGCGCAGACCGGCAACGGCTGGATGACATTCTCCGACATCGCGAACCGGACGAGCAACCAGACCGGCAAGCCCGGCAACGTCATCCACCTGTCGAACCTGTGCACCGAGATCCTCGAGGTGACCAGCGACGGCGAGACCGCCGTGTGCAACCTCGGTTCGGTCAACCTCGCGGCTCACTGCACAGAGGACGGTGTCGACTTCGAGAAGATCGCGCGCACTGTCAAGTCCGCCGTCACGTTCCTCGACCGCACGATCGACCTGTCGTACTACCCGACGCCGGAGGCGGAGAAGGCCAACGCGCGGTGGCGTCCCATCGGCCTCGGCCTCATGGGCCTGGCGGACGTCTTCTTCAAGCTTCGGTTGCCCTTCGACTCGCCCGAGGCGAAGGAGCTGTCGACCCGCATCTCCGAGCAGATCGCCTTGAGCGCCTACGAGACGTCCGCCGAACTGGCAGGGCGCCTCGGTGTCCACCCGTCCTACGACGAGACCCGCGCCGCATCCGGTGTGCTGCACGTGGACCACTGGGAGAACGCGGAGATCAGCCGGCCCGAAGCCTGGGCGGCCGTTCGCGCAAAGATCGCCGAGCACGGCCTCCGCAACTCGTTGATGATCGCGATCGCCCCGACCGCGACGATCGCCTCCATCTCGGGCTGCTCCGAATGCACCGAACCGGTCGTGTCCAACGTGTTCAAGCGCGAGACGCTGTCGGGGGAGTTCCTGCAGGTCAACCGATACCTCGTCAACGACCTCCGCGAGCGCGGCCTGTGGTCGGAGGACGTCCGACAGGCGATCATCCGCGCCGAGGGCTCCATCGCCGACATCCGCGAGATCCCCGCGGATCTGAAGGCGTTGTACCGCACGGCATGGGAACTGCCGCAGCGCGCGCTCATCGACCTCGCGGCGGCGCGTACGCCGTTCATCGACCAGAGCCAGTCGCTGAACCTGTTCATGGCGGCGCCGACCATCGGCAAACTGTCCTCGATGTACGCGTACGCGTGGCGTTCGGGGATCAAGACGACGTACTACCTGCGGTCGCGTCCCGCAACCCGGATCAACCAGACGACCGTCGCGACGGTTCCGGCGGCCCGGGTCGCCGAAGCCGAGGCGATCGCCTGCTCCCTGGAAAACCCCGAGACCTGTGAGGCCTGCCAGTAATGACCGACAAATCCCGCAACGACATGCTGCTCGATCCCGGCATGGACCTCACACTGCGGCCCATGCGGTACCCGGACTTCTACGAGCAGTACCGCGCCGCGATCCGCAACACGTGGACGGTCGAGGAGGTCGACCTCGGTTCCGACCTGCCGGACCTCGCCTCGTTCACTGATGAGGAGCGTCACCTCATCAACCGGCTCGTCGCGTTCTTCGCGACGGGTGACACGATCGTCGCCAACAACCTCGTGCTGAACCTGTACAAGCACGTCAACGCGCCCGAGGCCCGGCTGTACCTGTCCCGGCAGCTGTTCGAGGAGGCCGTCCACGTTCAGTTCTATCTGACCCTTCTGGACACATATCTTCCCGATCCTGCCGACCGGGTCAAGGCGTTCGCCGCCGTGGAGCACATCCCGTCGATCCGGACGAAGGCCGAGTTCTGTTTCAAGTGGATCGACTCGATCAACGGACTGGACGAGCTGAACACCGCCGACGACCGGCGCTCGTTCCTGCTCAACCTGATCTGCTTCGCCGCGTGCATCGAGGGCCTGTTCTTCTACGGCGCCTTCGCCTACGTGTACTGGCTGCGCTCGCGCGGTCTACTCGACGGGCTCGCGACCGGCACGAACTGGGTGTTCCGCGACGAGTCGTGCCACATGAACTTCGCGTTCAGCGTCGTCGACGTGGTGCGCTCGGAGGAACCCGAACTGTTCGACGCGGAACTGGAACGCCAGGTCACTCAGATGATGGAGGAGGCCGTCGCCGCCGAACTCCAGTTCGCGGAGGACCTGTGCGGGCAGGGCCTGCCGGGCATGACCGTCGCCGACATGAAGTCGTACCTCGAGTACGTCGCCGACCAGCGGTTGAGCCGCCTCGGCATGCCGAAGCGGTACGACTCGAAGAACCCGTTCGGGTTCATGGCGTTGCAGGACGTCCAGGAGCTGACGAACTTCTTCGAGCGTCGTCCGACGGCCTACCAGGTCGCCGTCGACGGCAAGGTCGACCTCGACGAGGACTTCTAGTCGCCTCACCGACGAGGTGGAACGAGCCCTCGCGCGTACTCGCGCGGGGGCTCGTTCGCGTTCGAGGCACGGATCGCCTTGGGCTCGATGGGAGACGCGGTGGACGTCGCCGCCCCCGGGGCGCGGAGGATCACCGATCACGACTCCTGGACACCGTATTCGCCTGGGGCGCAACGTCGACAGTCGAGTCTCCGCGCGGACGGAAGCGGTGGCCGAACGCCGATCGGGGGCCGTGCGGAACGTCGTGGGGGCGGACTCGGGGGAGCCCGCCGCGATCAAGACACAGTGGAAGAGGGCTACTCGGTGACGGTCGGGCGCTTGCGCAACTCCGACACGTAGTCCTCCGGCGCTCCCGCCTTCTCGGCGGCGGCCGCGAGTTCCGACAGATACCAGGCGCTCGGCAGGCCGCCCTCGTAACCGTCGAAGACGTACATCCACACGGGAACGTTGCCGTTGAGGGTCGCGACCGTCGTGTGTATCCGGCGGTACATGCCGACGTTCGCGCCTTCCAGCTCGTCGAGCGTCGCGGCGTCCGTCGCCTCGACGTCATAGAGCGCGACGAAGGTCCGTTCGCCCGGGTCCTCGACGACCGTTCCGACGGCCGACTCCCACCCGAGTTCGCTTCCGGCGAAGGTCAATCGCCAGCCTTCCAACCACCCCGTGTCGACCAAGGGGGAACGCGGGCACGTCGCCCGCATGCGACCGGGATCCAAGTTTGAGCCATAGGCGGCATACAGCAGCACGGTACGACGATAGCCTGAGAGACAATGACAGCGCAGCAGTTGACGCCCACTACCGAAAAGTAAGGAAATATCTCGTGTCGCGCATGGTCATCATCGGAGGCGGACCCGCTGGCTACGAGGCCGCATTGGTTGCCGCGCAACTGGGATCCGAGGTGACCCTGGTGGAGGAGACCGGCGCCGGCGGCGCGTGCGTCCTCTCGGATTGCGTACCGTCCAAGACCTTCATCGCCTCGTCGACCGTGCGGACGTCGATGCGGCGCGCCACGACGCTCGGTGTCACCGCCGAAGCGATCACAGTGGACGCGGAAGCGGTGCATCGCCGGGTGAAAGACCTTGCGACGCAACAATCAGAGGACATCTGGGCCAAGCTCGTCAAGGCCGGTGTCCGGTACGTTCCCGGCCGGGCGCGACTCACGTCGACGAACAGTCACTTCAGTCACAGGGTGAACGTCACACCGCAGGACGGCGAACCGTACGACATCGACGCGGAAGTGGTGTTGCTCGCCACGGGCGCGACGCCCCGCGTCCTGCGCGACGCGAAGCCGGACGGCCGGCGCATCCTCACCTGGCGCCAGGTCTACGACCTGGAAACCCTGCCGGAGAAACTGATCGTCATCGGCTCGGGCGTCACGGGCGCCGAGTTCGCGTCCGCGTACCTGGCGATGGGCGTCGACGTGACCCTCGTGTCATCACGCGAGCACGTCCTCCCGCACGAGGACGTCGACGCCGCGATGGCGATCGAGAACGTCTTCTCCGAGCGCGGCATGACGATCATCCCGAACGCCCGCGCCATGCGGGTCCTGGCCACCGACGACGGTGTGGAGGTGCAGTTGGCGGACGGCCAGACCCTCACCGGTTCGCACGCGCTCATGACCGTCGGCTCGGTGCCGAACACGGCGGGCCTCGGCCTGACCGAGGCGGGCGTCGAGACCGGCCCGGGTGGATTCATCTCGACCGACCGAGTGTCCCGTACGACCGTGCCCGGCATCTACGCCGCCGGTGACGTCACGGGTGTCCACATGCTCGCCTCCGTCGCCGCGATGCAGGGTCGTATCGCCATGTGGCACGCGCTCGGCGAAGAGGTCAAACCGCTGAAGCTGCAAACGGTGGCGGCCAACGTGTTCACGGACCCGGAGCTGGCGACCGTCGGCGCGACACAGGCCGATGTGGACTCCGGGAAGGTTCCGGCGCGCGCGGTGACGCTGCCGTTGGAGGGCAACGCCCGCGCCAAGATGTCGGGACACACTGACGGATTCGTCAAACTGTTCTGCCGCCCGGCATCGGGGCTCGTCGTCGGCGGCGTCGTCGTCGCGCCGAAGGCGAGTGAGCTGATTCTGCCGATCTCCCTGGCGATCCAGCATCACCTGACGGTCGCGGAGTTGGCGCAGACGATCACGATCTACCCGTCGTTCTCGGGCTCGCTCGCGGAGGCCGCGCGCCAGCTCATGCAGCACGAGTTCGAATAGGCCGCTCGCGTCGGGTGGGCGCGATCGTCCACCCGGCTCAGTTCGCGCTCGCGGTCTCCGTGGTCAGGGCGCGTCTCGTGCCAGCTGCTCGATGACGGCCGCGCGGATGAACGCGTCGACGTCGGTCGGCGGCAAACTACGGCGCAGTGTCGACAGTATCGTGACGGGTATGTCGACTGTGACCGTACGATGTGGCGAGTCTGTGGCGGCGCGATCACGCATGACGGTCAGTCTAGCTCGCCATGCGTGATCGCGGTGTCACCTGAGAGTTCGACGCGGTGTCTCGCGTCGAGCGAGGAACGGGTCAGGGCGTCGGTCGACGACTTCACGCGGGCCGCCTAGATCGGCGGTGTATCCGATGTGTCGGAAACGGCGAGGTCGTCGTCCGTCGGCTACCACGTCGACAGTGGCGCGCCTTCGGTGAAGCCGGCCGCGGACTGGACGCCGAGGACCGACTGCTGGTGGAATTCCTCCAACGTGGACGCGCCGGCGTAGGTGCAGGCGCTTCGGACGCCCGCGATGATCGAGTCGAGCAGGTCCTCGACTCCGGGGCGGGCGGCGTCGAGGTACATCCGCGACGTCGAGATGCCCTCTTCGAACAGGGCCTTGCGGGCCTGCTCGTACGGGCTGTCGCCGCTGGTGCGGAGTCGGACGGCGCGCGCCGACGCCATGCCGAAGTTCTCCTTGTACAGCTTGCCGTCGGCGTCGCGGAGCAGGTCTCCCGGAGACTCGTGGGTGCCGGCGAACCATGATCCGATCATGACGTTCGACGCGCCGGCCGCCAACGCCAGCGCCACGTCACGCGGGTGCCGCACGCCGCCGTCGGCCCACGCGTGCTTGCCGAGTTGCCGGGCCGCCGCGGCGCATTCGAGGACCGCCGAGAACTGCGGGCGGCCGACCCCGGTCATCATGCGGGTCGTGCACATGGCGCCCGGGCCGACACCGACCTTGACGATGTCGGCTCCGGCGTTGATCAGGTCGATCGCCCCGTCCGCCGTGACGACGTTGCCCGCCGCGATCGGCAGGTCCGGCACGGTCTTGCGGACGAGGGTGAGCGCGTCGCGCATCTTCTCCTGGTGACCGTGGGCCGTGTCCATGACGAGGATGTCGGCGCCCGCCTCCGCCAAACGGGCGGCCTTGCCCGCGACGTCGCCGTTGATCCCGATCGCGGCGGCGATCCGGAGCTTGCCGTTCTCGTCCACATTGGGTCGATACAGGGTCGCTCGGAGCGCTCCGGAGCGCGTCAGGATGCCCGCGAGTCGACCGTCCGCGTCGACGACGGGGGCGAGTTTGCGGTGAGCGCTGTCGAGCCGGTTGAACGCCTCCTCGGCGGGCAGGTCCACCGGGAGCATCAGCACCTCCGTCGAGGCGACGTCCTTCAACTGCGTGAACCGGTCGACTCCGAGGCAGTCGGACTCGGTGACGACGCCGATCGGCCGGTACGCGTCGTCGATGACGATGACGGCACCGTGAGCGCGCTTCGGCAGCAACGCCAACGCGTCCCCGACCGTGTGGTCGATGCGCAGCGTCAACGCGGTGTCGGCGACGAGCGGACGCTCCTTCACCCAGGCGATGTTCTCCGCGACGATGTCGAGGGGGATGTCCTGCGGGATGACGGCCAGGCCGCCGCGACGGGCGAGCGTCTCGGCCATCCGTCGTCCCGACACGGCCGTCATGTTCGCGGCGATGATCGGGACCGTGGCGCCGGTTCCGTCCGACGTGGACAGATCGACGGAGAGGCGCGACATGATCGCCGATCGCGCCGGCACCATGAACACATCGGAGTACGTCAGATCGTGGTCGGGCGTTTCGCCGTTGAGAAACCGCACAGTGAGGTCCTTTGATCGAAGTGGGCTGGTGGGCGTGAGGCGGCCGTGCCGCTGTCGGCAGATCGATGAAGGCGGGCCCGCCGTGCTGTGCGGTCGGACCGGAGCGGCGATTCGGGTGCCGTCGGCGACACCGCACCCCTCGACCGCGGCTCATGGGCGCGCGGGAGTGCCGACGGTCCGGTCATTCCGTGCCGAGCCGATTGACGTCCCCGGTCCGACCGCACAGCACGGCCGGAGACGACGGGACCTGTCCCGTCAGCCGAGAGATCGCCTGCGATGGCCCGTGAACCTCCCCGGCCGCGTTGCCGAAGTTCCCACGCACGACACCGGTACGGGGGAACGTCGCCGCCTCGCCGGATGACGCTCACAGCCTCACCTCGCACGACCTGAGATATCGGGACAGCCTCTAATCGGTGATCTCGCAGAGCACGACGCCCGAGGACACCACTTCGCCGACCGCGGCCGTCAAACCCGTGACCTTGCCGGCCTTGTGCGCCGTCAGCGGCTGCTCCATCTTCATAGCCTCCAGGACCAGCACCGTGTCGCCCTCGGCGACCTGGTCCCCGTCTGCCACCGCGAGTTTCACGACGGTGCCCTGCATCGGCGAGACGAGGGCGTCCCCGCTCGCGGCGGTGACGCTCGCCTTACGTCCACCCCGACGCGGACTCGCCTTCGTGTCGCCGCCGCCCCCGGTGCCTCCGAAGTCGCCCGGCAGGGAGACCTCGACGCGCTTGCCGCCGACCTCGACGGTGATGCGGCGACGCTCGCCCTCGGTCGACTCGGCGGGCTCCCCGTCGGTGAACGGCGGAATCGTGTTGTCCCACTCGGTCTCGATCCATCGAGTGTGGATGGAGAACGGTTCGCTGGTGAACGCGTCGTCGGTGAGGACGGCGCGATGGAACGGTAGCGCCGTCGCCATGCCGTCGACGACCATCTCCGCGAGCGCGCGTCGCGCCCGCTCGATCGCCTGGGTGCGGGTCGCACCCGTGACGATGACCTTCGCCAGCAGGGAGTCGAAGTTCCCGTCGATGACGGAACCGGCGTCGATGCCCGTGTCGACGCGCACGCCCGGTCCACTGGGGAGTTTCAGGGTGGTGACGGCGCCCGGGGCGGGCAGGAAGTTACGACCCGGGTCCTCGCCGTTGATTCGGAACTCGATCGAGTGCCCGCGTGGCGCGGGGTCCTCCGCCAGATCGAGCTTCTCGCCGCGCGCGATGCGGAACTGCTCGCGGACCAGGTCGATGCCCGTCGTCTCCTCACTGACCGGGTGTTCGACCTGAAGCCGCGTGTTGACCTCGAGGAAGGACAGCGTTCCGTCGGCGCCGACGAGGAACTCGACGGTTCCCGCGCCGTGGTAGGCCGCCTCCGCGCAGATCGCCTTGGCGGCGCGGTGGATCTCGGCGCGCTGTTCGTTCGTCAGGAACGGCGCGGGCGCCTCCTCGACGAGCTTCTGGTGGCGCCGTTGCAGCGAGCAGTCGCGAGTGCCGACGACGATGACGTTGCCGTGCGTGTCGGCCAGGACCTGGGCCTCGACGTGACGGGGCTTGTCAAGGTAGCGCTCGACGAAGCACTCGCCGCGTCCGAACGCGGCTTCGGCCTCGCGCACCGCCGAGGAGTACAGGTCGGCGATCTCGGCGCGGTCGCGAGCGACCTTCAGCCCGCGTCCGCCACCGCCGAAGGCGGCCTTGATCGCCACGGGCAGGCCGTGCTCGTCGGCGAACGCGATGACCTCATCGGGGCCGGACACCGGGTCGGGCGTGCCGGGCACGAGCGGGGCGCCGGCGCGCGCGGCGATGTGCCGGGCCGTCACCTTGTCGCCGAGGTCGCGAATGGACTGTGGGGTGGGGCCGATCCAGGTCAGTCCGGCGTCGAGGACGGCCTGAGCGAAGTCGGCGTTCTCGGAGAGGAAGCCGTAGCCCGGGTGGATCGCGTCGGAGCCGGAGCGCTTCGCGACGTCGAGGATCTTGTCGATGCGCAGGTAGGTGTCGGCGGCGGAAACGCCGTCGAGCGCGTAGGCCTCGTCGGCGAGGCGCGCGTGCGGGGCGTCCCGGTCGGAGTCGGCGTAGACGGCGACGCTGGCGAGGCCCTCGTCGGCGCAGGCGCGAATAACGCGCACCGCGATTTCGCCACGGTTGGCGACCAGAACTTTGCGCACCGGTGTTCCTCCTGACACTACTGCCGCTGAAACGGCCTGCCGGGCGGGTCGCGCCCAACGGACGCGGTATCACGGTGGTGAAACCGGGGCTGGCCGCAAAGGAGTCTAAAGGTTGTCCGATTACCCAGCAACCCGGCCGCGACGGTGCGCGACCGTCGGCCTCGGCGTCGACGCTGGTAGGTCCCGTTCGCGCCGCGGACGTGGGCGAAAGTCACAGCCGAGAGCCGTCCCATCGCGGCGCCGCGCGGTCTGGAGGTGTCCGGGGCCACCCGCGACGGGAGGGTCTGGTCTGGTCTCGCCCCCGCTCCGCCGGGGCCGCAGCGCGTGGGTCGCTCGGTGGTCCGGTGAGGTGCCCCCCGTCGCACCGGGTCCGCGACCGCGATGGTGCGGCGGACATCGCGGGTCGTGTTGTGCGGCAAAGGGTGTGTGGTGCGGGGCGCTCGTGGTCGCGTCTTGTGGAGCGGCCGATCGGGGTTGTCGGGGGCGTCGATCGCGATCTCCGACGGCGGGCGGGGCCGTTCGTTTCCGGGTGCGCCGCCGAGCGCGTGATCGTGAGCCGTCTAGTTCGATGCCTGCTTCAAACGTGGCGAGGCCGTCCGACAGGTGTGACCGGGGATACGTAATTCGCGCTGGACTGATACCCCTAGGGGGTATATATTTCTCGGCATGACGACGCAATCGCACACCGGACATGAGCATGCCGCCCACCAACACCACGGTGGACAGGTCAAGGACGAGCATTCCGGTCACCACCATCATCATCACCACGGCGGCGGCAAGGTCAGTTGGCGAATGGCCGCGTCGGCGACGTTGCACTGCCTCACCGGTTGTGCGATCGGCGAGGTGCTCGGCATGATCATCGGCACCGCCCTAGGGTGGTCGGCGCTTCAGACCATCGCCCTCGCGGTGGGCTTGGCCTTCCTCTTCGGCTACGCCCTGACGATGTTCGGCATCCGCAAGGCGGGCCTCGGCTTCGGCGGCATGGTCAAGGTCGCCCTCGCGGCGGACACGGTCTCCATTTTGGTCATGGAAATCATTGACAATGGAGCGATGTTGGTGATTCCGGGCGCGATGGACGCGGGCTTGGCCTCGGGGCTCTTCTGGGGAGCGCTGGCGGGAGCTCTGGTCTTGGCGTTCATAGTGACGCTGCCGATCAACCGGTGGCTCATCGGCAGGGGCAAGGGCCACGCGGTGGTCCACGGGATGCACTGACCCGTCGCTTCCATTGTCCTGGGAGGGTTCCCGGGTAAACATCCGAATACGCGAATCGTGACGGCCGATCCTTGATCGGCCGTCACGCTCGTTGGGCTCGGCTCGATGTCCCGGGTCGTGCGAGGCGTGGATCGACGGAGTCTCCGGTGCCGCCGCAGGTGAACTCCAGGTGGAAAGCCTCTACTGGGGGCTGGTGTCGGCGAGGTGGATCGAGGAGTCCAGGTCGGTGCCCTCGATCTCGTTCGCCGAGGTGATGAGGCCGTCGCCGGAGTTCGTGAGGGCCGTCTTGATCGACTTGACGTGGGCGAGCCACGTCTCGGCGGTGTCGGCGGCGGTCGCGACGGTCGCGAGCCCCTCGTTCCCGGTACCCGCCACCTCCGCGTCGGCGCGGGCGTCGGTGACATTGGTGCCGACGTCGCCGGCGATCGTCTTCAGTGCGCCACCGATCGTGCGCATCTGTGCGGGGTAAGCGTGCATGGCGGAGACTCTATCGGCATTCGTCGACATGTGCACCTCGCTGATCGGCCCGTTCGCCGCGCCCGGCCGTCCGCTCAGTTCGTCGGTGGGATGCGGCCGTCCGCGTCCAGTTGACGAATGTGGGCCTTCCACTGCTCGGAGACCGTGCCGAGCAGGTACGGCTCGGTCTCGGTGTAGATCTTCCCGGCCTCGATCTCGTCGGCGACGTCGAGGCACCACTGCGCCTCCAGCCGGTGTTGGGCGCCCTGCAGTTGGATCGCCCGAACGACGTGTTCCGGGATGAACATCGGATCGGTCCGGTCGCTCGACCGGCGACTCAGTTCCTCCGTCTGGGTCGCGTTGTTCGCTCGCAGCGACTGAGCGCGGTTGCGGAGTACGGCCGTCGCCTCGCGATGGCTCAGGGCGGCGATGAAGCTCCACGGCACCCAGAACTGGTCAAAGGTCAAGGTCGTGTCCCACAGGCGATCTCGCAGCATCGACTGAAAGTGGAGCCCGCCCTTCTGGGTGATCTTGTACGTCGTGCGCTCGGGCCGGTTCGACACCTGCTCGGTCGTCACGACCTCCAGATATCCGTCGGCGGAGAGGCGCTTCAACGCGTGGTAGATCGAACCGCGCTTGACCCTGCCCCAGTCCGTCACGCCCCATGACAAGAGCTCCCGCTGGACGTCGTAACCGTGCACCGGCTGCAACCACCCGACCAGGCCCAATACCAACAGCTGCGTCTGCCACATCCGGACATCCTACGGTATGACCTCATGAATTAGTCAACATCGACTATTCGGTATCGCCGGTTGTCAAGCGGTTTTATCTGGTTTCAGCAGGTCAAAATGTGTCAACCGTCTCAAGCTAGTCAAGGTTGACTATTGTCAGAGCCGTCATGTAACGTCTCGATCGATGAGACTGATGTCAATATGATGTCGCCTTCGGGGTCATGGCGCCATACTCATCACCGCACGTGACATCGGGCGCGAACCGCGCCCGCACTAGAAGGGCTCACGCGATGTTGATCGAAACGTCCGGGCTGCGGAAGACCTTCCGCTCCAAAGGAAAGAAGAAGGAGACGGTCGAAGCGGTCCGGGGCGTCGACCTGACCGTCAAGGAAGGCGAGATCTTCGGTTTCCTCGGCCCCAACGGCGCCGGGAAGACCACGACACTGCGCATGCTGTCGACCCTCCTCGAACCATCCGGCGGGACGGCGCGCGTCGCCGGTCACGACCTGCGCACCGACCCCGCGGCGGTCCGTCGTCAGATCGGCTACGTCGGGCAGGCGGGGGGCACCTGGGGCGAGGTGTCGGCCCGCGACGAACTCGTCCTCCAGGGTCGCCTGTACGAGATGCCGAAGTCCGAGGCGCAGGCTCGGGCCGTCGAGGTCATCACGGCCTTCGACCTCACCGACTTCGCCGACCGCAAGTCCAAGACCTACTCGGGCGGTCAGCGGCGCCGACTCGATGTCGCGCTCGGCACCGTCCACCGGCCGCAACTGCTGTTCCTGGACGAACCCACCACCGGTCTCGACCCGCAGTCGCGTGCCCACATGTGGGAAGAGGTCCGCAAGCTGCGCGAGCGCGGCACGTCCGTGTTCCTCACGACGCACTATCTCGACGAGGCGGACGCGCTGTGCGACCGGCTCGCGATCATCGACCACGGCGAGATCGTCACCGAGGGCACCCCACGCGAACTCAAGCGCCAGATCGCCGGTGACATCGTGGACATCGGGGTCGCGGGGAACGCCGACTCGGCCGTAGAAATGCTGCGGGACAAGGCATTCGTCCGTGAGGTCGAGGTCAGCGAGCCGGACCCGTCCGGCACCGTCCAGCTTCGCTTCTATGTGGACGAGGGCTCGTCGGCGGTGCCGGACATCCTGCGCACGCTCGACGCGGCCGGGATCGCCCCGTCGTCGATCGAACTGCACCGCCCCAGCCTCGACGACGTGTTCCTCAAGCAGACCGGCCGCTCGCTGCGCGAGAGCTGAACCCGGCCCCGTACCGATTCAAGGAGTATCCACACATGAAGTTCTTGCGTGACACCTGGTTGATCTATTCGCGCCAGATGGGCCTGGCGATCAGACAACCGGCCTGGCTGTTCATCATGCTGATTCAGCCCCTGTACTACCTCGTCCTCTTCGGCCCGTTGCTGGACAACTTCCCGAAGGACATGCCGGGCTTCGAGAACGGTCCGATGGAGACCTTCGTGCCCGGACTCGTCGTCATGATGGCGATGTTCGGGACGCTGTTCGCCGGGTTCGGTCTCATCGCGGAAATGCGCGAAGGCGTCATCGAGCGCATGCGCGTCACCCCCGTCAACCGGTTGTCGCTGCTCATCGGTCGTTCGCTGCGTGACGTCTCGACGCTGGTGTTCCAGGCGATCGTGCTGGTGCTGCTGTCGTCCCCGATCGCGGGTTTGACGATCTACTGGGGAGGATTGGCGATGATGATGATCATCGTCGTCCTCATCGGCTTCGGTCTGTCGGCGGCGTCCTACGGCGTGGCGATGGCTCTCAAGAGCGAGGACGCGCTCGCGCCGCTGCTCAACACGATCACCCAGCCGGTGCTGCTGTTGTCGGGCATCATGCTGCCGCTGGCGCTCGCCCCCGACTGGTTGCAGACCCTCGCGAAGTTCAACCCGTTCGCGTACGCCGTCTCCGCCGCCCGCGCGCTGTTCATCGGCGACATGTCGAACCCCGTGGTGTGGCAGGCCGTCGCGTTCGTCGGTGTCCTCGGGATCGTCATCGTCGCCTGGTCGTCGCGGAAGTTCGCCAAATCGGCCGCGTGACACAGTAGACAACCGACGGGGGCGGCCCATCGTGGGCCGCCCCCGTCGTCGTGTGCCGGGTTACGCCGATTCGCCCGCCGCGAGCCGGGCGTCCTCCTCGGCCTGCGCCTGCCTGGCGTCCTCTTCGAGAACCTCGATGTCGAACTCGCCGTCCTTGACGCCCTCGACGAAGGCGTCCCACTCGGCGGGGGTGTAGATCAGGATCGTCCCGTCCGGTTCCTCCGCGTACCGCAGCGCCACCAGACCGTTGTCGGCGAAACCGATCTCCAGCTTGCCGGGGGTGCCGTCCAGGTTCGTGGTCCGGCGCCATTCCGCCTTCGCGGTGTCGAACTGGCCCTTCAACGGGTGTTCACGGATCGTGTTGTCGCTCATGGCTCTCCTTCGGTGTCTTACCCAAGTCAACGATTATCAGCCGTGGATGTCACTTCTTCCACAGGGCCGAAATCGGGACACCCCAAGCGATGAACATGTGGCGCAGCAGCGGCATGGAGACGCCGACGACCGTGCCGGGGTCGCCGTCGATACGTTCCACGAATGGTGCGCCGAGACCGTCGATCGTGAACGCTCCGGCGACCCGCAGCGGTTCCCCGGAATGAACGTAGGACGCGATCTCCGAGTCGGTCAGGTCCGCGAAGTGGACGGTCGTCGTTGACGAGCGGAGGTGCCGCCGCTTGTTCGCCGTGTCGATCAGGCAGTGTCCGGTGTGGAGTACGCCGGAGCGGCCCCGCATCGACTTCCACCGAGTGATGGCCTGCTCGGCGTCGACGGGTTTGCCGCAGATCTCGCCGTTGAACTCCAGCACGGAGTCGCAGCCCAGGATGTAGGCGTCACCGACGAGGTCGGCCGCGACGGCCTTGGCCTTGAGTTTCGCCAAGGCCCGGCATAGCCGTCCGGGCGTGTCCTCGGTGACGGTGCTTTCATCGACGCCGGAGATGATGACCTCCGGATCGAACCCGGCGGCCTGAAGCGTGGTCAGGCGGGCCGGGGATGCTGATGCCAGTATGAACCGCATGCGCGCAGCTTATGACTCCCTCGCACGTGCGCGCGGGGCAGGGACGGGCGACGTGAGCCCGCGCCACACGCCGTCCCGGNGCGCCGCCACCGTCGGCGGCGCGCCCGGGCCCGTCGGCTCATTGGGGCAGGCAGCTGTCGCGCCACGTCCGCGCGACACCGAGCCGCAACGCCGGATCCGTCCACGGACGGCGCGCGCTCGGGGGCGGCGGTCCGTCGGCCGTCCCCACCGCCGTCAGCACGGCGACCAACGTCGCAAGTTCCTCGGCGTTCGGACTGCCCGCCGTCACTCTGATGTCCACGAGTGGTGCGTCACCTTTCGATGTCGAATTCGCGATTCACGCGTTCCCAGAACCCGTCGCGTACCCAGATGCGGGCGCCGGGGTGGTCCCGCAGGGAGTATCCCAGTTCCTTCTCCGCTTCGACCAGCAGCTCCTTGTCGATGACGGTCGGCAGTGTCGGCCCCGGCAGCAGGTCGGCGATGTTCTCCCGGCCGCGCGTGAGGATCCACTTGTGCGCCACGTACTCGCCGATGCTCGTGACGGTCTCCTGATCCAGTCGCTCGCCGTTGCGGGAGCGCACGAAGCTGGGGCGCGCCTGCTCGGCCTCTTCGAGCGCCTGCGCGGCGCTCATCGTGACGGCGACCGAGTGCCGTTGTCCGAACACCGACGCCGGGGACGGCTGAGGCGGTGTGGGTGCGGCGATCGGGGCCCCGACGATCTTCGCGGCGGCCTCGGCGGCCGTGCCGATCTTGGTGAAATAGGGGCGGCAGAACTCCGCCGTGATCGTGTCGGTGGTGTCGGCCTCCCAGACGAGTCGTTCCGCCTGATTCGTTCCATACGGCGGTTCGACGCCCCAGACATGCACACGGACGCCGTACGCCTGCGCGATCTCGACGGCGGGGACCATGTCCTCGTCTCCCGCGAGCAGGATCGCCTCCTGGATCGCGCGGTGCCGGGCCAGCTGTTCCAAATCGGTGCGGATCATCGCGTCGACGCCCTTTTGCTGGCCGCGCGAGTTCAAGTTGCCCAGTCGCACCTTGACGAATTCCATGGGAGCGATGACACGTTGGTCGACCGTCGGCACCCGATCCCGGGCGGCGTCGAACCAGTACACGCGCAGCAGTTCGCCGTCCGGCAGATGCTGAGCGGCCCGTTCGATGAGGGTGGTGATGAGGTTCTCCGCGTCAACCTTGTACTCGCGTCGGGAGCTCGCCTGCAACAACAACTCCGCCGCCGCCGCGTACAGGTACCCGACGTCGATCAACATCGTGTACCGGCGGGCCACCTTGCCAAAACAGTCGTGATCAAGTATGGACATCTCAAACTCCAATGTAGATTGATGGGAGCCTGAGCTCGGCCGTGGCAAATTCCGCCGCAACGCGCTCGCGGCGCCATTCCCAGGCGAGTGTGGTTTCTGCCACGACCAAAGATCACGCGCCCATAACGAAGCTACCGGAGTAAACGCCGAAGCCGCCACGCCGAGGCCCCACCCGCGTGCCGCGTCGCGGGCGCATATGGCTCGGCGGCGCCGTTTCCGGGAGGAATCGGCGCCGCCGGTCAACGACCGTGGATCGTCAGAGCGGAATGTTGCCGTGTTTCTTCGGCGGCAGCGATTCGCGCTTCGACCGCAGCAGGCGGAGGCCCCGCGTCAACTCGACCCTCGTCTGGGACGGTGCGATGACCGCGTCGATGTAACCGCGCTCGGCGGCGACGTACGGGTTGCACAGGGCGTCCTCGTACTCGGTGATCAGCTCGGCCCGTCGCTGGACCGGGTCACTCGACTCGGCCAGCTCGCGCCGGTACAGGATGTTGACGGCGCCTTGGGCGCCCATGACGGCGATCTGCGCGCTCGGCCACGCGAAGTTCAGGTCCGCGCCGAGGTGCTTCGAGCCCATGACGTCGTACGCGCCGCCGTAGGCCTTACGGGTGATGACGGTCAGCTTCGGGACGGTCGCCTCCGCGTACGCGTACAGCAGTTTCGCGCCGCGTCGGATGATCCCGTTGTACTCCTGATCGGTGCCCGGAAGGAAGCCCGGCACGTCGACGAACGTCACGATCGGGATGTTGAACGCGTCGCAGGTCCGCACGAAGCGGGCGGCCTTCTCGGAGGCGTTGATGTCGAGGCAGCCCGCGAAGTGCATCGGCTGGTTGGCGACGATGCCGACGCTGCGGCCCTCGATCCGCCCGAAACCGACGATGATGTTCTGCGCGAACAACGGCTGGACCTCGCAGAAGTCACCATCGTCGAGAATGGATGACAGGACCGTGTGCATGTCGTACGGCTGGTTCGCCGAGTCCGGGATCAGCGCGTCCAGCGCCACGTCCTCGTCGACCGCCGTCATCGCCGGGTCCGCGTCGTACTGCGGCGCCTCATCGAGGTTGTTGCTCGGCAGGAAACTCAGCAGCTGCTTGACGTAGTCGATCGCGTCATCCTCGTCGGCGGCCAGGTAGTGCGCGTTGCCCGACGTCGAGTTGTGCGTGCGCGCGCCGCCCAGCTCCTCCATGCCGACGTCCTCGCCGGTCACGGTTTTGATGACGTCCGGTCCCGTGATGAACATGTGCGAGGTCTGGTCGACCATCACCGTGAAGTCGGTGATCGCGGGGGAGTACACGGCGCCACCCGCGCAGGGGCCCATGACGAGCGAGATCTGGGGGATCACTCCGGACGCCCGCACGTTGCGGAAGAAGATCTCGCCGTAGAGCCCGAGGGAGACGACGCCCTCCTGGATTCGGGCGCCTCCCGAGTCGTTGATGCCGACGATCGGGCGGCCGGTCTTGACCGCCAGGTCCATCACCTTGACGATCTTCTCCCCGAAGACCTGCCCGAGCGAGCCGCCGAACACGGTGAAGTCCTGCGCGAAGACGCACACCTCGCGACCGTCGACCGTGCCGTACCCGGTGACGACGCCGTCGCCGTACGGCCGGTTCTTCTCCATCCCGAAGTTGGTGCTGCGGTGCCGGGCCATCTCGTCGAGTTCGACGAACGAGCCCTCGTCCAGCAGCAGCGCGATCCGTTCCCTCGCGGTCTTCTTGCCCCGTGCGTGCTGCTTCTCCACCGCCCGCGCCGAACCGGCGTGGACGGCCTCATCACGGCGGGCGGCGAGGTCGGCGAGCTTGCCCGCCGTTGAGTGAATATCGATATCCGGCACGCGCAAGATCGTACCGGCATGCTCGCGCGGTGCGACTCCCTCATCCCGCGACCCGCCTCCACTCGGCGGTAGGGTGCTGGCGATCCATAGCCGCGAGGAGACCAGACGCCATGCACCGCCCCGCACTCGACACGACCGAGCTCGCTCGACACGTCGACGAAAGTTCACTGTGGACGTCCATTGAGGTGGTTTCGGAAGTCGGGTCCACCAACACCGCGCTCGCGGCCAGGGCTCGCGTCGGCGCGCCCGAAGGCGTCGTACTGACCACCGAGCACCAGACGCACGGAAAGGGTCGAGTCGATCGGAGCTGGACGTCACCGCCCCGGGCGGGCATCGCGGTGTCCGTCCTCCTGCGCCCCAAAGTTCCACAATCGACATGGAGCTGGATTCCTCTGCTGGCCGGAGTCGCCGCAGCCGACGCGGTGCGCCGGTTCAGCGGCGTCGAAACGGCCTTGAAGTGGCCCAACGACGTCCTCGCGGGCCCCGAGCGTCGCAAATGCGCGGGCATCCTCGCCGAGATCGCCGACGGCGGCGTCGTCCTCGGCCTCGGCGTCAACGTCGACCTGAGCCGCGCCGAGCTTCCGCGTGACGACACCACCTCGATCGCCCTCGAGACCTCCGGCGCCCTCGATCGGACCGGCCTGCTCGCGGCGATCCTGACCGATCTGGAACGCTGGTATCGGGCGTGGCTGGACGCGGGGGGCGATCCGATCGCGGCGAACCTCGCGTCCGCGTACCGAGAGCGCAGCCATACGCTGGGCAAACAGGTCGTGGTGTGGTTGCCCGACGGGAGTAGCGTGCGGGGGCGGGCGGTGGCCGTCGACGCTGACGGCAGACTGTGCGTCGACAACGAGCATGGTCGTACGGCTGTGGCGGCGGGCGACGTCACCCACGTACGTTTGGGGTAGCGACGAATTTGGAGGTGTCTTTCGTGGGCAGCGGCAACGCGTTGAGCGCGTTGGGGTTGAACGAAACGGAAGAAGACGCTTACCGGGCGCTGCTCCAGTTGCGCGCCGCCGACGTCGAGACGCTCGCCGGTCGGCTGGACGTTCCGACGGTGGTGGCGGCGAAGCTGCTCGCGGCCCTGCTCGAACGCGGGCTCGTCAAGATGGTGGGCGACGGGGTGTACGCCGGCTGCGCGCCGGATCTCGCCGTGGTCAATCTTCTGGCAGGTCGGCTCGATCAACTGCGCCGCGGTTACGACGCGCTGGCCGATCTGGAGCGGATCTATCGGGGCGCGCAGGCGCGGCACGGGGCGCTCGACGGCACCGAGAACGTCACGGGGGCCACGGCGATCCTGTCCCGGATCAATCAGTTGTACGACAGCGCTCGCGCCGAGATCCGCATGTTCATCCGGCCGCCGTTGATGGAGGAGGACGAGCCCGGGGGCGGGGACGGGCCTGCTCCGAGGAAGGTGCGGCGGCGCAGCCTCTACGAGAAGTCGCTCCTGGACGACCCCGCCGCGATGACGATGATCAGGAACTGCGCCTCCGAGGGTGTGCAGGTCCGGTTCGCGGCGACCCTGCCTCTGAAGCTCATGATCATCGACCAGTCCGTCGTCGTCATCATGGATCCGGTCGACATGGAGTCGGCGCTGATCAGCGAGCACCCGACGATCCTGACGCTGGCCACCGGCATGTTCGAGATGATGTGGCCGACGGCGATCCCGGCGCCGTTGGGAACGGAGTTCGACCGGGCACTGCCCTCCGAGCCGGGTCTGTCCGATCCCGATGACCGCCTCCTGTTGTCGCTGTTGCTGTCCGGCCTCACTGACCAGGCGATCGCGGCCCGTCTCGGCATCGGCCTGCGCACTGTCCAGCGTCGAGTTCGAGACCTGATGGACGCGGCGGAGGTCGACACCCGGATTCAGTTGGGCTGGCAGGCCAGTCGACGCGGCTGGGTGGACTGACGGACGTTCGCGATACGCGGGAGCCGCGAGTGACCGCTCGTGCTCACCGCGCTCGGCGCGATGGCGCGCCGACCGTGTGTCGTTAGCGCTATGTCGGCGTCGCCACCGTGCGAACCTGGATCGTGGTGCCGTGATGTCGGCCACCGCACCGAGTGATCGGGGGTTTCGCGCGGGCATCGTCCTTGCGGTAGCGTGAGATTGGTGTCGACGAATGTGCCAATGGCTTGGTGAGGCGGCGGCGCCGTCGACGGGACGCGATTTTGATGGAGGTCACCGGTGGGATTCCCGCAGAACCTGCTCGCGGAGGATGAACGCGTCGTCCTCCACATGCATCCACATTGGAAAGAGTTGCTCGCTCCGATCATGTGGTTCCTCGTGCTCGCGGTGTTCGGAGCGCTGGCCGTCCTCGTCGTCCCCGACACCTGGGGCAACTGGGCGCTGTGGGGGCGCATCGGTGTGGGGGCGATTGCCGGAGTGCTGCTGCTCGTCCTGTCGATCATCCCGTGGATCTCTTGGGCGACAACCCATTACGTCTTCACCACCCACCGGCTCCTGCTGCGCAACGGCATCGTCACCCGCAAGGGCCGCGACATTCCCTACGCGCGGGTCAACGACGTCTCCTTCGAACAGACGATGATCCAGCGGATGTTCCGCTTCGGCACGCTCGTCGTCCAGTCCGCCAGCGAGAACGGCACCGTCGACTTCAAGGACATGCCGAAGGTCGAGATGGTGCAGTCCACCTTGTACAAACTGGTCGAGCAGGACCGCAATCGCCGCAGCCACAGCGATTCCGGTGGTGTCTGAGCCTTCCTAGAACTCCGGCCGCGGCACCTCGCCCTCCGTCGCGTGCGAGTAGTCACGTGCCTCGGCGACGAGACCCGCGGCGTCGAACTCGACCACCGTGCACCCGCTCAGCGTCAACACCCCGTCCACCGTCGTCATGACGGCCCAGTACTCGATCGAGGCGCGACGTCCGTCGACGATCGGCTCCGCGAACCAACACCGCGTCGGGGCGGTCTCCTCGGCGAACGACTCCCGAAGATAGTCACGCAGACCGTCCCGTCCCCGGTACCGCCGGAACAGCGACGCGTAGTGGTCGCCGTCGGGCGCCTGCAACGCCGCGAGCGCCTCGACGTCCTGCCTCGGCCACGCACTCCGCCACGTCGACGCCCACCGCCGTGCCGCTGTCCTGGTGTCCATCCCGCCTCCGTGATCGTGGAGCACCCTTTTACCATCCGGCTCCGACTTTTCCGGCGGCCACCGTGGGACGGTGCCGACGGCGACGCGTCGTATGCTGCCCGGCATGCGTCTCGTCGTCGCCCGCTGCTCCGTCGATTACACCGGCCGCCTGTCGGCCCATCTGCCGATGGCGCCCCGGCTGCTCATGTTGAAAGCGGACGGATCGATCCTCGTCCACGCCGACGGCGGTTCGTACAAGCCGCTGAACTGGATGACCCCGCCCTGCACCCTCAAAGAGGACGATGCGGTGTGGACCGTCACCAACACCAAGTCCGGTGATCAACTCCGCATCACGATCGACGAGGTCCTGCACGACTCGACGCACGAGCTCGGCGTCGACCCCGGATTGCGCAAGGACGGGGTGGAGGCGCACCTTCAGGAACTGCTCGCCGCCGACCCGACCGCGCTCGGCGAAGGGTACACACTGGTGCGTCGCGAGTTCCCGACCGCGATCGGCCCCGTCGACCTGATGTGCCGGAACGCCGACGGCGTCAGCGTCGCCATCGAGGTGAAGCGACGTGGCGAGATCGACGGCGTGGAACAACTGACCCGCTACCTGGAACTGCTCAACCGGGACCCGCTGCTGGCCCCCGTTCAGGGGGTCTTCTGCGCCCAACAGATCAAGCCGCAGGCGCGCGTGCTAGCCGAGGACCGGGGGATTCGTTGCGTGACCGTCGATTACGACGCGCTGCGCGGCACGGTCGACCACACTCAGCCGACCCTGTTCTAAGAGGCCGTCTCGTTCCCTCAGGTCGTGTGAGGCGAGCGACAGGTCGTCACTCGGAGAGGCGGAGGATCGCCCGCATACCGGTGTCGGCCAAGTCTTCTGGCGTGCTGGAACACGGCGGGTGATCCGACAACGCGGCCGATGGCCGTCGAACCGCGTCGGCGGTTCGACCATGAACACCGCGACACCGCCGGAGCCGAACTGCTGGGTAGCGAGACGGTCTTTATGCGCCCGTTCGCGTCCTCGCGTCCGTTATCCTGCCCGCATGAGCGACGACGAATCCACACCAGAGGCCGTCGTCCGACGGTACCTGCGGATCTTCGAGACCGGTGACCGTGCGGAACTGGAGCGGGTCGTGGCACCCGACGTCGAGATCTGGGGCGCCGGTCGGCACGTCACCGGAATCGACTTCCCACTCGCCTCGATCGAGACACCGGGGTTGAGCGGTTGCCGACTGGAGATCGTGGAACTGTTCGCGGCCGACGATCGGGTCGTCGTCTATTTCATCGCGACGTATCGGCACGACGCGTCAGACAGGGACGTACGTCAAAGCGGCATGAAGATGTACCAGGTCCGCGATGGTCGGATCGTTCGCTTCTGGGGCGAGACGGACCTTCACGGCCTTCTTCGCGACCTCGGCAAGATCGAGGGCACGATCGACTTCCTCTGAGACGGCCTCGACGTGACGGGTCGACTCAGGACGAGCCGTCCGGGAACTTGCCGGACGCCACTTCCTCCCACGGCCGCCGAGGGTCGTGGAGTTCCCCGAGCTGAACCGTCTCGCGCTTCGTGAACAGGGCGAGCGTCCAGTCCGCGACGACGCGCACCTTTCGGCCGAAGCCCGGTACCCGCATGAGGTGGTAGCTGCGGTGCATGAACCAGGCGATGAGGCCCTTGCCCTTGAAGCCGTACACGTGCGCGACGCCCTTGTGCAGGCCGAGGCTGGCGACCGATCCGACGTACTTGTGCTTGTACTCCTTCGGCTGACCGCCGCGAACCACCGCCGCGATGTTGTCGGCGAGCGTCGCGGCCTGTCGCACCGCGTGCTGCGCGCTCGGCGAGCAGTACTCCGCGAAGCCGGACAGGTCCGGCACCTGCGCGCAGTCGCCCGCGCTCCACGCGCCGTCGACGACGCCGTGGTCGTCCTCGACCTGGAGGGTCGGTCGGCACCGAATGTGTCCCTTGGGGCCGCGCGGCAGGTCCGTGAAGCCGATCATCGGGTGGGGCTTGACGCCCGCGGTCCACACGATCGTGTCGGCGTCGAACTCCTCGCCGTCCGACAGCACGACGTGTCCTTCCACGCAGGACTTCAGCAGGGTGTTGAGCCGGATGTCGAAGCCGCGCTTGATGAGCCGGTCGACGGTGTACGCGCCCATCTCCGCGCCGACCTCGGGAAGGATTCGTTGCGACGCCTCGACGAGGGTCCACCGCATGTCGTCGGCGGACAGCTCCTCATAGTCCGTCAGCGTCGACCGCGTCATGTCCTCGAGTTCGGCCATCGCCTCGACGCCCGCGAAACCACCGCCGACGACGACGAAGGTCAACGCCCGCCGCCGCACGTTCGGGTCGGTCGTCGCCGCCGCGATGTCGAGCCGTTGCAGGACGTGGTTGCGCAGGTAGATCGCCTCGCCCATCGTCTTGAACCCGACCGCCGACTCGGCCAAGCCGGGGATGGGCAGTGTCCGGGACACCGATCCCGGAGCGACGATGATCTGGTCGTAGGTGATCTGTCGCGTCGGCCCCGTGATCGGGGCGACGGTGACAGTGCGGTTGGCGTGGTCGACCTTCGTGACGGCGCCCGCGACGATCCGGCACAGTCGCAGCGCCCGCCGGAGCGGGACGACGCCGTGCCGTGGCGAGATGTGTCCGGCCGCCGCCTCGGGGAGGAACGGCTGGTATGTCATGTGCTGTTGGGGGTCGACGACCATGACTTCGATCCGACCCCGACGGATGTCTTTGCGGAGTTTGGCGGACAGCCGATCGGCCACATAGAAACCAACGTGTCCGGCACCGACGATCAGGATTCGTCTCACACCACAATCTTGCCCCTATCCCAGAGGGGCTGCCGGGATTTGTCGGCAAGCTCTCAGGCGAGCGCTGTCGAGCGCGAGTTCGGGGTCGGCCCGCGAGACGGCCGTCACGTTGTCGCCGCTCAGTCGGCCGGTCCGGGACGCCGCGCCAGGTACACGATGCCGCCGATGACGCCGAGCGCCAGCGTGATCCCCGTCGGCAGTAGGACTCCCGCGGGAAGCGGCAGGCTCTGCCCGGTGAGTCCGGCGACGAGGAGGCCCGTCGCGGCGCCGCCGGCGACGGTCGTGCCGGTTCGGACGGTCCATCGTCTCCGGGTCTCCGGCGATATCGCCGCGTCCGATGTCCAGTCCAGGCTGACCGTGGCGGCGGCGTGATGAAGATAGAGCGAGCCCGCGATGACGAGCGCGGCGACGAACGACGGCGTGTCCTCGGCGATCGTCGTGAGGAACCAACCGAGGACGGCGACGGTCGTGACCAGCGCGACCCATGGGCCGGTGGGCCGCAGGGCCGCGATCAGGGGCAGGACCGCCGCGAGCATCAAGGCCATCCGCAGGTTCTGGTGGCCGATGGCGGGGATGATCGCGGCGACGCCGGACAACCACACGAGCACCCTCAGCGCGACGCCGAAACCGGTCGCGCGGCGACGCCAGGCGGCGTACCGGGTGCGCGCGTATCGGGTCCAGTCGGACCACCAGTTCACCATCACCGCACCACCTTCGGAGCGCGGGCGACCCGCGCGATGTCCGCGAGCATGAGATCGAGGCTGCCCGGTCCGGCCCACGGTTCGACGCCGACACCGAGTTCGCGCAACCGCCCGATCGTGTTCGCCCGTTCGAGCCGCCACAACCGGGTCGCCAGCGGCGTCCACACCCCGCGCGGAGGCGGGAGCACCCGCGAGCCGAGTGTGTCCACAGTGATGAGTTTGTGTCCGGTTCGGGCGAGCGTCGCCAGGGCCTGCGTGCTCCGCTCGTCCAACAGCGGCGTCAACATGACGATGAGCGCGGCCCGTTCACGAGTGGCGGCCCGGATGAGCCGTTCACCGGAGGTCGCGTTCCCTGGGACGACGCGGGTGTCGAGCAGCCAGTCGAGGGCGGCGCGATAGTGGCGCCGACCCGAACCGGCGCGCAGGCGGCGCATGCGGGGACCGAATTCGACGATGCGGACCCGGTCGCCCTGGTGGGTGTAGTGCTCGGTGATCGCGGCGGCGGCGCGGACGGTCGCGTCGATGACGGTCGTGTCGCCGCCGATCCCGCCGGATTCGCCCGCCTCGTGCAGGACGTCCATGATGACGAGGACGTCCGCGTCGCGCTCCGAGAGCGTGGCGTTGACGTGGAGCTGCCGTTGCCGCAGGCTCACCCGCCAGTCGATTCGACGCAACCGGTCGCCCGCGCGGAACTGTCGCACCTCGGCCAGTTCCCCGCCGTCGCCGGGCCGTCGGGACCGATGGATTCCCGACATTCCGTTGGCTCCGGGCAGGGGCTGACGGGAGTCGAAGGGGTCCGCGATCGGGTATACGCGGACCGAGACGGGATCGAGCACGTGCGCGGGCGACCGGAGCAGCCCGTCGCAGGCGAGCGCGGAGACCTTGACGGGGCCGACGACGTGCGTGCCCCAGCGGCGCACGGTTCCGTGTAGGCGAATCCCGGTGGACTCGCCTGGTCCGATGTGGTCGATGTATCGGCCCGCGCCGTGTCGGAGGCCGATCCATCGGGGGACGAGCGCGTGCACCGTCGTGCTGATCGGGGTGTCGTCGTCGTTGGTGACGGTCACGGTCGCCGCGAGCGGGGCGCCCTCGGCGAGTCCGTCCTCCTCGATCCGCAGCCTCGCGGTGACTGGTCGCCTGGGCCGCCGGGCGAGCGCGATGCCGGTACCGATGACGAAGGGCGCGGCGATGACGATGAGGTCGGGGCGGCCGAAGACGATCCCGATGAGGAGGCAGGCGGCGATGACGGCGCCGGCCCGGACGAGCGCCGTCGTCGGTTGCCACAATGGATGTTCTGGGGCGGGGACGCGCGGGGGCGCCGGATTGTCCGGAGGCGGTCCGAACGGTCCGACGGTGGCGCCGTGCATCACTGCCCGCCGGTGTAGCGGTACACCGGGTCGTCGGCGCGCGGCGTGCTCGGTGCCGTGGGCGTCGAACCCGCAGCGGGGTTGTCGCCGCCGCCGTAACGCGGCAGCGACTCCGACGCGGGAACGGTGGCGGAGGCGAGGATGTCGCCGATGACCGCCGCCGGGTCGGCGTTGCGAAGCCACAGCTCGGGCCGCAGGCTGATCCGGTGCGCCAGCGCCGATGGGGCGACCGTCTTGACGTCCTCGGGGACGACGTAGTCGCGCCCCGCCATGACGGCACGGGCTCGCGACAGCAGCAACAACGCGAGCGAGCCGCGCGGCGACGCGCCGACCTGGATCTGCGAATGGCTCCGGGTGGCCTGCACGATGTTCACGATGTACTGCCCGATGGAGTCCTCGACCGCGACGTCCTCCAGCGCCCGGCGCATGCGCATCAGGGTCTGGGCGTCGACGACGGGCTCCAGCCGAGTCTCCTCCCGACGACGCTCCATGCGCCGCCGCAGCACCGTCCACTCCTCGTCCGCGTTCGGATATCCGAAGGACACCCTGAGCAGGAAGCGGTCGAGCTGTGCCTCCGGCAGCGGGTACGTGCCCTCGTACTCGATCGGGTTGGCCGTGGCGAGCACGCAGAACGGCTCCGTCAACGGGTAGGTCGCGCCTTCGACGCTGACCTGGTTCTCCTGCATCGCTTCGAGGAGCGCCGCCTGGGTCTTGGGAGGCGTCCGGTTGATCTCGTCGGCGAGCAGCAGGTTCGTGAACACCGGCCCCCGCCGGAACACGAAGTCGCCGCTCTTCTGGTCGTACAGGAACGAGCCGGTCACGTCGGCGGGCAGGAGGTCCGGTGTGAACTGGAGCCGGTTGAAGTCGAGCCCCAGGGTCTGCGCGAAGGAGCGCGCGGTCAACGTCTTCGCCAACCCCGGATAGTCCTCGAACAGGACGTGCCCGCCCGCGATGATGCCCGCGAGCACCAGTTCCAGCGCCTCGCGTTTTCCCACGACGACGGTGTTCACCGCGTCGAGGACCGCTCGCGCGTGCCGAGCGACGTCCGGCAACGGCATCGGTGCCAGCTCGGCGGGGTGCGGCTGGGCCAGCGATTCCTTCATCAGATCTCCTCGATACGACGCACGATGTCATCGACGACGTGCGCGGACGGCGCCCGCGTGGGCGGGTTCGTGACGAACGCGAGCAGCACCGGGTCCAGTAGCGGTGCCGCGCGGGCCGGATCGGTGGCCAGGTCGACCCCGTGGCGTAGGCGAAGGCGCTCGCCGACGAGCTCACGGAGTCGTGTTTGGATGGTCAGCGCGAACCGGTCGGGGTCGTCGAGCGACCACGCCAGCCGGTCCTCCCAGCGGGCGACGTTGACGAACGGACGGTCGGGCGCCTCGGCGTTCAACGGCAGCCGGAAGCGGGGGATCGGCGGCTCGGCGACGGCGAGCGCGCGCACGAGCAGCACCGCCGCGACGATCGCCGCGAGCGTCGACCACAATTGTCCCCAATGGAATGTCTTGCCGACGAGGACGCCGACCCGCTGAATCGCGGTCGCGGCGACGGCGGTCAACACGATTCCCCAGACCAGCTGGCTCGTCGACACGATGGGGCGTTGGTTCACGAGCGCGCCCCCGTCTCCCGGTCCTCGCGCGCCTCGGTGGCCAGTTGCGCGTCGATCTCGGCGAGCGCCGCTCGCGCCTCGTCGCGAACCCCCGCGGTGACGTCGTGCGGCGCGTAGCGCGCGTGCCGGTAGGCGTCGGCGAGCCGGGTCAGCGCGGCGTCGTTGACGCGGTGGCGGGTCAGTAGGCGCCGGACCAGGTCCGCCGGTGTCTCGGACGCGAGCCGCTCGACGTCGGCGTCGGCCGCGGCCCGTTCGAGGCGCAGCCAGCACGCGATGACCGCCGCCCGTGGGTCGTCACCCGCCTCCAGTTCGGACAGACCCGCGCGGAGGGCGTCGCGGAGTTCCTCGGTCGAGACTCGGCTCGCCGGGTTGTGGTCGATGGTGTCCCATTTCGTGGGGCGCTTGCGGGCCAGATGCCGCCCGAAAAGCAGTGCGACCAGACCGACGACGGCGACGACGCCGGTGATCGCGAGGATGACGACGACGGTCCCGATCCACGACGGAAGTGTCTTCGCCTGGGCCGGTTCGCCCGTCGTCAGGCCGAGCTCGTCGGGGCTGCTCTCCTGGTCGGACGGGCTCGCGGACGCGTCCTCGCTCCACGGCTCGAAGCGCGGAATCGGCGTGGAATCCGGCGACAGGTTCACCGAAGAACTGACCCAGCCGAGCAGGAGCAGCGCGACGACGACGCCGATGACCGGCAGGATGCGCCGTGCCCGCTGATCCACCCCGTTCCCCCGTCGCCCGTGCCGCCCGTTGCCGTCGCAAGCACAACAGACGCGCCGCGCTCCGTCAAGTCGGCCGACCCATTCGAGACGAAACCGCAACGCCCAGGCATGGGTTACCGGGGAAATTTCGGACGAAACCGGCGGGGCCGTCGACGCGGCGTCCGCAGGTGGCCCCAGGGTTGCTAGCTCGCGCCGTAACAGACGAACGGGGAGAACGCTTGACGTTCGGACGCCTCGGCCAGGGCCCGCGCCGGTCGGTGTCCCGCCGCGAGGCCCCGATGGTAGGTCGTCATGACGTCGACCGCCGCCTGATGCTCCACTTTGACTCCACTGGAGACGACGGTGCCCGTACCGGCGTACAGCAGCGCCGACGTGAAGCCCAGCGTCTCGTCTCCGGATGCGACGGTGGCCTCCCCGACATCGCACGCCGACAGCGTGACTCGCGCGGGCGGGTCGCCGAGCCGCACGATGTCGTAGGCCATGAGCGGCCCGTCGGCGAAGTCCAGGCGGGAGAACTGCACGTTGTCGGGTTCGTGGTGACCGTGTGCGGCCAGGTGCACCGTCGCGGCCCCGTCGAGCGAGGACAGCACCTCGCGATGCCCGGCCGCTCCATCGCGCAGCACCAGCGGGTCGGGATACAGCGCGGCGATCGCGTCCATCTCGGCCTCGGCGTGGACGAGTCCTGGACCGGCGGCGAGGATCACCCGACCGCCCGACCGCGCCGATCGGGCGCTGATGTCGGTCCACAGTGATGCGGACGGGGTGACCGTCACGGGCCGCCCCCGTAGCGAGGGCAACAGGGCCCAGGGGAGCGTCGTCAGCGTTCCCGTCGGAATGATGACGAGGTCGCGATCGCCCACGAGCGCGGCGATCGGCGCCAGCAGGGCGTTGTCGACCTTCTCCGCGAGCCGGGCGATCGACGCGCGGACGGTGGCCGCCATGCGTTCCGGCAGTCGGCGGCCGGTGCTCGCGGACAGGTCGGCGCGCAATCGCCGCGCCAGTTCCTCGGACTCTGCGGCCGTGCCGAGTCGACGCAGGTGGGTCCGTTCTCCGTCGAGGACGAGGGCGTGCAGCGTTCCGTCGTGCTGGAGGTAGCTGACGAGGACCTCATCCTTGACCGTCAGCCGCCGGCGGACGTCGACGCCTTTCGCCAGCGGGACGGTGTCGCCCGTCCGGGGCGTCTGCCAGGAGCGTTCCCGCAGCGTTCGTTCCAGACGCCGACACTCGGCGAGTTTGGTCGGGTCCGCGCGGCCATGGGTCTCGTCCGAGCTCAGCTGATGCCGCAACTTCCGCAACTGCGCCAGCATGTCCGCGTTCCGGGGGTCCTCCGGGAGGCTGACGGTCGGCAACCGGTACGCCTGGGCCCGAACCCGTTCCGACCAGGAGAAGGCGGTCGAGGCACGGCCCGATTCCAGGGCCAGGCCGAGGCCGCGTTCGGCGAGTTGCCGTCCGAGCGAGGAGACCCCGGCCTGCAGCTCGATGCTGCCGAGCCGACTGCGATGTCGATGCAGCAGCGATAGTCCATTGCGGATATAGCGTTGTGCTCGGGGGCGATCGCCGCGGCGGACGGCCAGTTCGGCGCGGGCCAGTTCCCGATTGAGTCGTATCGCGATCGCGGAGGGTCCGTTGGCGAGCGCACCCGTGCTCAGTAGCTTCTCGGCCTCGTTCAGGCGATCCACCGCTATGAGCGCCCGGGCCGCGAGCACCTCGGAGATCTGGGCGAACCCCGGTATGCCGAAGGACCGCTGTCGCTCCATCAGGTCAACGGTGTTCCGGGCGAATTCCTCGGTGACGTTTCCGCTGCGGAGGATGGCCTCCAGTTCGAGCCGTTCCATCCAGACGGCCAAGATGGGGCGTTCATGGCGGATCGCGAGTTTCCGGCCCTCGCGCGCGCACTGGATCGCCTCGTCCCAGTCACCCATCTCGAGGGCGATCACGGCGATCTGGGCATTGAGCTGGATCCTCTCCGATGTGGGTTGCTCCTCCAACTCTCTGGCGGCTCTCGCGACATTGCGCGCTTCCTTGACGAGGCCCGCGTCGAGCAGCGCTCGCGCTTGCGATCCCTTCACGACGGTGAGGAGATCGGGGCTGTGCCGCTCGTACCACTGGGACGCCTCCGCCAACAGTCGGAGCGCCTCGGGAACATTCCCGAGGTAGTGCTCGACGAGCCCGAGGCTGTGCGTCGCCTTCGCGTGCAACAGGGGGAGGTTCTCGTCGTCGGCGATGGCGGCGCATTGGGCGAGGCTCTCCCGTGCCTCCCGGTGACGCTTGAGGTCGCCCAACACGCCCGCCCGATTGAGGAGCAGATTGCCGAGCAGCCAGGCGGGGCCGTGTCTCCGCAACAGGGGTTCCGCCTCGTTGAACCGGGTGAACGACTCCTGCCATCGCCCCGCGAACCACAGGAGCAGGCCGCGCTGGTGTACGAGGATGCCCCTGTCCTCGTCGGCGGTCAGCTGTTCGGCGTGATCCAGCAAGGCGAGACCGTCCTGCGTCGAGCCGAGGTACGCCTCGGCGTAACTCAGACTGATCAGCAGACGAGCGGTGACGCGCGCCGTGTCGGCCGGGCCGACGTCTCCCGCCGTCCATCCGGTCAGCCGCAACCCGCCACGAAGCAGCTCACGCGCCCGCTCCAGGCGTCCCGAGTTCTGATGCTCCACACCGGCCTGCTGGAGACGCCATGCTTCGGCGAGTTCGTCGGGAGTGAGGGCGCGCATCGGATCATTGTCGTACACGCGGGGGCCGCCGCGACGGCTCAGTGCGGTGGGTAATCATTCACCGGCGAACGGTGGTCTCGCCGTCTGCCTGTCATCCTGCGGCATAAGGATTCGCCGAGTGTCGATAAGAGATCGTCGTTAGTTCCACGAGATCGAGGGCGTCAACACGACCGGGGGGTTGTCCTTGGACGCCAGGGATTCCGGTAGCCGTATCACCAGGCGGAAGACTTCACTGGGGACGTCGGTGATGACGAACCGTCCCGTGTCGTCGGAGCTCTCCCGCAACTGCTCGTTCGGGGTGCGCAACTCGACCCGGTAGACGCCCTCCGGCGACAGCCAACCGTCGACCCGGACGCGGTCCGCGTCGAGCGGGGTCACGCTGACCATGATCGTGACGCTCGACGATTCGAAGATGACGGTGCGGGCCTGCTCCATCTCGGCGTCGATCGTCGACCGCACTCCCGCCAACTCCGCGTCGACCAGTTCGGCGAGTTCGGCCTCGGCGTCGTCCATCGTGAGGGCGAAACAGATCTGGTCGACCAGACCCGACGGCATGGGGTCGATCCGGTCGTACAGGTCTCGCACCGCCGCGAGTCGGGCCGTATCGCTGTCGTCCAACAGGCCCCCGGTTGGGGCGTTGTTCTCGGTCGACATCGTGGTCTCACTCTCTCCATCGCGGGTCCGCGGCGAGCGCGTCCCGCAATCGGGTCAGGCAGCGGCCCCGGTTCGGGCCGACGCTGTTTCGCGGAATTCCCAATGCCTCGGCGATGTCGCCGTAGCTTGGGCGGTCGCTGTGGGCGATGATCTGCACCAACTCCCGGCAACGATCGTTCAAAGTGGATACGGCTTCCCACAGGGCCCGGTCCCGGTCCGACGCGCCGATGCGGGTCAGCACGTCGTCATCGGGATTCGGCTCGGCGGGCAGCCGACTGTCCCATTCGGCATCGGTGGGCCGTTCCCGCTCATCGGCACGCCGCCGCCGCCACGCCTCTCGGCGCGCGGTCGTCGCCAGCCAACCCGGCAGCGCGGCCGGTTCGCTGATGTCGGCCAGCGAGTGCATCAGCTTCAGCCAGGTGGTCTGCACGACGTCCTCGGCGGACGCCGCGTCGAGGTTCTGGGCGCGGGCGACCCGCCACAACATCGGCGAGAACTGCTTGACAAGCGGTTCCAGCGCCCCCGGCACACCACGAGCGGCGTCGGCCAGGGCGTCGGAATAACGTGACGCTTTGGGGGAGAGGACATCGACCTGTTTCATCGGCTTCGACGTTACCCACTGATCGTCTTGATCGCGTCACGCACCCGGTGTGCGGCGGCGTCGAGATCGTGCCGTCCGAGCGACAATCCACTGTCGAGCATCGCGGAGGCGATACGCGCGGCCACAGCGGGAGCGGCGAAGGACGTGCCGCTCCAGACCGCGAAACCGGTGGCGAAGTCGTCCGGATCGAGGCTCTCCCTTGGATCACCCGCGCCGACCACCTCTCGGGCCGGGCCCGTCGCGCCGTCGACGCCGTAGGGGACCGTGCTGACCAGACCCGCGCCCGTCGCGTAACAGGCCACCCACGGCCCCGCGTTCGAGAACATCGCGACCGTCCCGTTCGGATTCAACGCGCCGACGCTGAGCACCGGCGCGGACGGCGGCCCGTCTCCGGGTGTGGCGGCGAAGGCGGCCGGGTAGAACGGTCGGTCCGAGGCGAAGTTGCCCGCCGCGCACACCACCGGTACCCCGAGCCCGGTCAAACGCCGGATCACGGCCGCGAGACCTCCCTCCGGCACATCGCCCGGAGTCTCGTCGGCATAACCGAAGGAGAGCGACACGATGTCGACCGGCTCGGCCGTCGGGTCGCCGTCGCGGGCGCGCGCGACCTCGTCGGCGATCGTCGTCAACGCGGTGACGCACTCGTTCTCGTAGACCAGTCCGTCGTTGTGCATCACGCGGATCGAGCGCACCTGCGCGTCGGGTGCCAGCTGCCGGATGATGCCCGCGATGAAGGTTCCATGTCCATAGTGGGAAGCGAGGTCGCCGAGGAGGGAACCGGGAACGCCCGGATCGTCCCGCGTGCCGTGCAGTACCGGCGACTGTGGATCCGCGATCGCCTCGAGGATGTCCTGCAACTCCTCGTCGACGACGACGAAGGTGTCGCGCGCGCAGGCCCGGTCGGAGACGTCGAAGGCCGGATGACCGTCGACGATTCCGGTGTCGAGGACGGCGATCACGGGCCGCCGATTACCCGGCAGGGCGCCGCGCTCGCGGCGTGGCGGCATGGGCGCGATCACCTCGACGGGCATCCGGTTGAGGTACCCGGAGGACAGCGTCGACTGTTCCACGTACGGACCGGATCCGTTCGGCCATCCACCGCTGTCGTCGCCGGTTCCATACATGCCCACACCCGTGAGCGCCGAGCCGACCATCAGGTGGTCGAGGCGAACCCGACCGGTGATCTCGGTCGCGCACCGGCCGGCGCTGACGGCCCCGTGGAGCGTTTGCAGGGCCGCCCAGGCGTCGACGGTTCCGGGCGCGGCCTCGTCGGTCAGGCGCAGAGCGACCGGGTGCGGGCGGCAGGCGTCGGTGCGGGCGATGGCGTCGTGATCGAGGCGGACGCCGATCTCGCCCAGCGCATTATCCACATCGGCCATCAGTGCGTCGTCCGCGAGAAGTCGGTGACACAAGAGGACGCGGTCGTAGCGGTAGATCGTGGACCCGGGGGACGCCATGCCCGCCGCGACCGGGGCCTCGCCGGGGCGCAGGACTCTCGCGCGGTGCCGGTCGAGGAGCCGCTGGGGCAGGTTGGGAAGTCCGGCCGCGTGCGCGCGATGCGAGTCGGTGTCGCTCAGTCGGGGCGCGTGGTCAGTGAAGCGAATCTTCATGTCCGGGTCCAAACGTGTTCGGATGGGGGAGAAGCATTATTGATCATGGCCTATAAGGCGACGGGGGTGCGGGGAAGCGGGGG